>JAZFSU010000197.1:0-9830 GCA_036446335.1 Dehalococcoidia bacterium
GGGCATACACTCAGTTGTCCGCCATCCTGACGAAATGGCGCTTCTGGCCACGGGTCAAGGGTTCGAGCCCCGCGAATGGCTGTACGGGCTCAGAAACCGGATGTCCGGGTCGCTGGACCGCGCCCTTCACGAGCCCCAGGCGGCGCTGGCGCAGGCGATTCTGCTCGGCAAACGCGGCACGATCCCGGATGGACTCAGGGAGTCCCTCTCGCGAACGGGGACGGCGCACATAATCGCCGTCTCCGGTCTCCATCTCGCCATTGTGGGAGGGATGATGCTGTATGTTGGGGTGCGCGTGTTCGGCAGAAGACGACCGTACTACTTCATGCTCACCATAGCTTTCATTTGGGCCTATGCGGCGCTCACGGGGATGCATCCCCCTGTGCTTCGCGCCGCCATCATGTTCAGCCTGTGGCTTCTTGCCGAGTACGTAGGCAGACCGCGCAGCGCCGTACCTGTCCTCCTGTTCGCCGCGGCAATCATGATAGGGATCAAGCCATCTATCATTCGCGAGATGTCCTTCCAGATGAGTTTCGCCGCCATGGCCGGTGTGACGCTGCTCGCCCCGCACTTCCGGTCGCTGGGCAGAAGGATTCTCAGGGTCGCCGAAGAAAGAAGGGGCGCGCGAACCCTGCTCATCGACAGCCTCGCAATCACGCTGGGAGCTTACCTCGCCACCGCGCCTGTAATTGCCTACTACTTCCACAACGTTTCGCTCGTGGCGCTTCCGGCCAACCTTGTCGCCCTGCCGGCTCTTCCCTTTGTCATCGGCGCTGCAGCCATGGTTGGGGTTGTCGGGCTCTTCCTCGCGCCTGTAGCCGGGGTCCTGGGCTGGGTCGCCTGGCTTTTCATGAGCTTCATGATACAGGTCGTGGAGTTCTTCTCGGGCTTTGGCCTCGCCTCGATGGAGATGGAGGTTGGCGCTTTGGAGGTAGGTGTATATTATGCTGTTGTGGGAGGGGCGCTCTGGATCGCGAGTGGCCGGGCACGGTCCCGTTTGATAGCAGCCAGGACGAAGGCGGCTGTGTTGGCGCTGTTGGCTCCAGTGAGGAAGGTGCCAACCAAGTTCGTTGTCTTGCCACTGCTGCTTCTGGCCGCCCTGGTGTGGGCTGCTGCGTTCAGGGTCCCGGATGCCAAGCTGCACGTCTTCTTCCTTGACGTCGGCCAGGGGGACGCAATTCTGCTGCAAAAAGGCCAACAACAGGTCCTGATCGATGGCGGTCCCGACCCTGAGAGGATAGCACTCGAGCTTGGCGAGAGGCTGCCCTTCTGGGATCGGACGATAGAGCTCGTGATACTGACGCATCCGGAGGCGGACCACGTCACGGGCCTGGTGGAGGTCTTGCGGCGCTATGAGGTCGGTCAGGTCGTGACCAGCGGGCAGGTGAGTGAGACATCGGTCTACGCGGAATGGGACAGGCTGATTGATGAGAAGGGTATCAAGCGGAGTGTCGCCAGGGCTGGGCAGACCATAATGTTGGCCGATGGGATGGTGCTGGAGGTACTGCATCCCCGGATGGCCCCGCTTCAGTCGACATCGTCCGACGTCAACGACAACTCCGTGGTGGCCAGGCTCGTCTTCCGCGACTTCAGCCTGCTGCTCACGGGCGACATATCCGAGGCGGTGGAGCGGGATCTTCTGGAGAATAGGCCCGGTGTGCAGAGCACTGCGCTGAAGGTCTCTCATCATGGTTCGGACACCTCCAGTTCCGAGGAGTTCCTGGCGGGTGTCGATCCCCAGGTGGCGGTCGTATCGTCCGGTGCGGATAACCCCTTCGGGCACCCCAGCCGTGAGGTCATGGGGCGGCTGGCAGATGCCGTGGGGGAGGATAGCGTATACTTGACTTCGGGGCAGGGAACCATCGAACTGACCACGGATGGTGAGAGGCTGTGGGTGCGATCCGAGCGAAGCGCCCGCGAGCCGTGACCTATGCAGAGGCAAGAATCCGGCGCCCCTGGCGGAAGGTTGCCAGGCAGGTTCGCAACGAGGCTGGTTGTCACCGCAATGGCCGGAGTCGGCGTTTTCGTCGTCTTGGCCGTCTATGCTGACGTCAAAGAGGTTGCCCGAAACTTCGCCGAATTCCGATGGGAATACCTTCCCCTGATTGTGCTGCTCATTCTCTCAAGCTACCTCTTGAGATTCTGCAAATGGCACTACTTTCTGGGGAGGATAGACGTCAGGCTGCGGGTCAAGGACAGCCTCATGATATTCCTGAGCGGGCTGACTATGGCGGTGACCCCCGCCCGGCTGGGCGAGGTCTCTAAGTCCTACCTGTTGAAACGAGCCAACGGCACGGAAATCAGCCGGTCGGTTCCCGTGGTCTTCGCTGAGAGGATCACGGACCTGCTCGGCATGCTGACGCTTGCGGCAATCTCATTCTCAGCCTTTGAATACGGCAGGGCGTTTCTGATTGCCGTGCTTGCTTTCCTGCTCGCACTGGTTGTCGTCCTGAGGTCCAGGCGAGCGTCCGGAAGCCTGCTTTGGGTCGCGCGGTCGGTCCCTTTGCTGAGACGGCTGTCGGGTAGCATCGAGGTAGCCATGGGCAGCGCACGCACACTGATGGGGTTTCGGAATCTGGTGGTGGCTACGGGCATAAGCATAGTTGCGGCTGGAGTCCAGTGTCTGGCGATGTACTTTGTCCTTAGGGCTTTCGGCACCGACGCTTCCGTGCTGCTCAGCACGTTCGTCTTCTCATTCTCTTCGCTGGCAGGGTCTGTGTCTATGATACCGGGCGGTCTGGTGGCGGCGGAGGGGAGCCTCATCGGTTTGCTGGCCCTGGCGGACATCTCCAAGGTAAGTGCTGCCAGCGCCACGATGGTTATCAGGGTCTGCACACTCTGGCTCGGGGTGGCAGTCGGCTTGGTTGCCACTCTCCGGATCAGGAACATGGTGTTTCAGGACCCTCCGGAGCGCCCCCGTCTGTGACCCGCGACTGATCACCTGTTCTGATCGGCGTCTGAAAGCCTGTCTCAGAATCACGGGTAGGTTGGAGCATCCGCTCCAACCTTGTCCACAATATCCGCTGCAGGCTCGCCTGTTTTGCTGAGTTATCGGACAGTCTCGCGGGGGCCGACGTGATGTCTGAGTCTATCGGTCCTGCATCGAGTCAACGCGCTCGGCGGCCTCGTTTTACGCGATGATCGGTAGCTCCACCACAAATGTTGCACCATCTCCGGGCTTGCTCCTGGCATATAGCTGGCCGCCGTGCTCCTGGACGATGCCGTAGCAGATGCTGAGACCCAGTCCGGTTCCCTTCCCAACCGCCTTGGTTGTGTAGAAGGGGTCGAACAATCTCTTCAAGTTCTCTTCGTCGATGCCCGGCCCGTTGTCGGTGAAAGTGATCCGGATTGTGTCACCTGCCCGCTGAGTCGTGACAGTAAGCCGGCCCTTGCCGTGAGCTTCGGTCATGGCCTGCTCGGCGTTGGTGACAAGGTTCACGAATACCTGCTGTAGCTGATGGAAGTCGGCCATGGTATTTGGCAGGTTGGGCGCTAGCTCGGTCGATATCTCTATGTTGTTGACTTTCATGCGGTAAACGTTGAGCTCCAAGCTCTCCTCGACTACCTTGTTGATGCAGATGAAGGTCTTCTCGGGCTCGTGCTTGCGAGCGAACGAAAGCAGGTTGGCGGTGATTTTGCTGGCGCGCTTCGCCTCTTTGTAGATGGTTTCCACGTCGCTCCTCGTGGACTCGTCCAGGTCTTCCCGAGACGAGAGGAATTGGGCATAGGCCTGGACTGCCGCAATTGGATTGTTCAGTTCGTGGGCTACGCCTGCCGCCAGTTCACCGACCGCAGCCAGCCGCCCGGTGAGCAAGAGCTGTTGCTCCATGGTCCTCTTTTCCGCTTCAGCGCGCTTGGCTTCCGTCACGTCACGGGCAGAGGAGATCGTCTGAATCGGATTTCCCTGGTTGTCTATCACCAGGCTCGCTGAGACTTCCACGTGAACGTCCTTGCCGTCCTTTCTTGTCGCGGCCAGTTCCCCCTGCCAGACCAGGTTTTCGGACATCGCCGCCGCTATCTCTGCGGCGAGTTCTTCCGATTTGAGCAGCGATGAGTATGGTTCTCCTAGAAGGTCCTCTTTCCTGCTGCTGCCCCAGATCTTCAGACCGGCCTGGTTGATGTATGTCAATCTCCCTTCCATGTCAGTCATAACTATCGCGTCAACAGAGTTTTCAATGGCATTTTCCTTGATTCGTAGCGCCTCCTCTGCCCTCTTGCGCTCCGTGATGTCGATGAACGATGTGATGGTCTGTATAGGTTTGCCCTGCTCGTCGCATATCATCGCGGTCAGCACCTGCACGTCGATCTGCTCCCCGTCTCTTTTCGAACAGGACAGCTCGCCTTGCCACGAGCCCTTTTCTATCATCGATGATGCCACTTCGTTGCCGACAGCCTCGTCGTCCAATTGCAGGAGCGCCCAGAAAGACTGCCCGAGGACATCCTCTCGGCTGGCCATGCGCCATAGTCTCAGACAGGCCTCATTCACGTAAGTGATGGTTCCCTGGACGTCGGATATCGCCATGGCCGTGATGGACTTCTCGATGGCATTGTCTTTGATGAGAAGCGCTTCCTGCATCCGCTTGCGCTCTGTGATGTCGCGGGCGATGCCTACAATCTCAAATGGGACTTTCCCCGGTACGAGTGAGGCTGTGAATTCTATGTCCGCTATACTTCCGTCCTTCTTCCTCGCCCTGGTTGTGCCATGAAAATGGCTCTGCTGCTTCAGCCCGGCATTGGCTGCTATGTACATCTCTGAAAAGCTGGCCTCGTCCGGCAGGAACACGTTCACATCAGCGCCGATCAGTTCTTCGTTGGTGTAGCCCAACATCTCTTTGATCCTGTCATTGGCCCAGGTGATCGCACCATCCTTGTACCTGAAGACCGCATCGGCAAGATTGCCCACCAGCAACGAGTGCTCCTGTTCCGATTGTCTCAGTGCCTCCTCGGCCTGCTTGCGCTCGGTGATGTCACGGTAGTTGCAGACAATGCCGTTCACTTTGGGATCATTCACGAGGTTTCTGCCGACCACCTCGAGAGTGCGCCACGAGCCGTCCTTGTGTCGGGAACGTATCTCATTGTGCAGAGTGCGCCCCGAACCTTCAAGCAGTTCGGCAAAGGCCTCCATAGCGTTCTGCAAATCGTCCGGGTGAACGTCGTCAACTAGGTTGCGGCCGCCAAGATCTCCTGGTTCATATCCCAACACTCGCTGGGCCGATGAGCTTATGTAGCGTGGGGTTCCGTCACCGTTCAGAACGACGACGGCGTCCAGGGAATTATCGATTAGCGACTGGAACCATTCTCGTTGGCTTATCAGCTCCTCCTCGGCCTGCTTGCGCTCAGTGACATCACGGGACACGGCTACCACGTTGAACTCGTCTCCGTGGACGCCCTTCACCCAGTTCATAGTCGTTTCCATGTCCCGCCACTGCCCGCTGGCGTCGCGGAGGCGGTACCGAATGAACTCCGACACTGTCCGCTTCCTGGCGAGCAATCGGGGAAGGTTCTTCGCGGTGTACTTCTCGGCCAGGGGCGCCAGACTTGGAATGTCGTCCGGATGCACGAGATCGAAACCGAGTTTGCCCGCGAGCTCCTTCGGTTCGTAGCCCAGACGTGCGAACGACGGACTGGCATAGACGATGATGCCGTGGACGGTGGTCACCACCACGAGGTCGCTCGTGCTTTCTGCAACCAGACGATACCAACCCTCGACCTGGCGCAGCTCAGCGTTGGTCTTTGGCGTGTTGTGACTTGCGGTGCTCTTCTTTACCACGTCTCCGTTTCTCGCCCAGGTAGTTCGTAGTGCCCCTACCGTGATCGCACTCTACCACACATGCCGATGGGTCTACAATGGCAATTTCTGGTGGTCACGGATGGGTAAATAGTACTGAGGGGGGCCATATGGGAGGTGTTGTCCGGCGAGCGGCGATGGCTGAAAGGCCTAACGAGATACGATGGGGTTGACCTGGGCCTGCCGAGCGACCCATCCCTTGTTCAAAGGAACATGCTGACCAGGACCAGCACGTACCCGATTGCGGTGAGAGCCCCGAAGAATCTGATCATATGCCTGGCAACGCGCTTCGGCATGAACAGCTCGAAGAATCCCTTGTCGTCCCCGTATCTACGGTGAAGGAAGCCAAGAGGACAGTCTCCTCTGTTGACGATGACTACGATACCTTCGAATGCAAGGGCTCCGGTAGCGAGGTAGAACCAGATGCCGATGGTTTGCGCTATTCCACTGTAGTAGATGGCAGCTATGGAAGCGATGAAGACAAGCGCGATGAGGGTGTGGACAATCCTGACCACGCCGATCATAGGGCAGTTGGGCTTCTCACCGTTTCTTGTCTCACGCATGGCAGATCGTTCACGATCGCGGCACAGAGGAGGGTGGCTTCAGCTCTTCTACTATCATGGGTTTCTCCTCGCCCCATCGGCGCAGGCAACGGCTGAGACTAGCATCTTGATGGCATGGTGTCAACAGTGGACGAGGCTTCGTGGTGGTTCGAGCGTGGCGGTCCAACGAGCCGTACGCAGCTTGAGGCAGCTCGCTTCAGCCCGTATAATAGGACGGTGGACTTTGGGGGTTGACTGCAAGCGATGGCACCCCTGAGCATCCGGAGGACTTCCTCATGCCAAAGAAGATACCGGACAAAATCGAAGGGTTCGACCTGTTCGGCGATCATGTGGGCTTGACCTTCACCAAGTGGGAGAAAGGGTACAGCCGGTGCGTCCTGCAAATACGTGATGAGCTTTTGAATCCGCACGGGACTGTACATGGCGGAGCCACCTACACAATGGCAGACTCCGGCATGGGCGCCGCCCTCTACGCCAGCATAGACGATGACGAGTTGTGTGCAACCATCGAGATCAAGATCGTCTATTTCGAGGCGGTGAAGTCCGGCACTCTCACCTGTGATACCAGGCTTGTGCACAGGGCAAAGAGAATCGCAACGCTGGAATCAGAGTTGACGCAGGACGGGCGGCTGATCGCCAAGGCGCTCGGAACGTGGTCGATCTTCAAGCCGAAGGGCGGCTAAGTCCGAAGCTATTTCCCCTCCATGGGCGGTGTTATCTGCCGGTAGAGCCCCCCGCCGACGGCAATCACAAGGTCAGACATGCGCCCCTGCGCTGCCTTCCTGTCGACAATCTTGCCGAACTGAGCCATCGTATGGCCGAGGTCGTCGGTTTCGATCTCGTACATGGCGAGGAACTTGCCCTGCCCCTCGCTGGGACTCGTGTTCTCATACCGGGCGGCGCGCACGAACCCGGGCGTCTCCAGAATATCCGGCAGGTGAATGGTGTCATACCATTCATGGAGTTCCTTCTCCCTCGCCGGATCCGCGCTGTTGCTCTCCACAGTGAGCAGCCATCTCTCCATGTCCCGTCTCCTTTCGCTCCGGTTCCCAAGATTGTACCATAACTTCCAGCCACCGTGGATTCAGTTGAGTGGGTTGTGCCGTTGGCCTGATACGGGCCGCGGATCAGGGGAGAGTCTCTTGGGCTTCGCGAGGCATCATGGGGCTCCTATGCTCAGTGGATGCATCGTGTCGCGTGGGTGAAGGGAGATTGCTTATCTCGGCGGCTACTGGCGGCTCGGCCTTCGGGCAATGGCCCGGCCGTTCTTGGTGCGCACCATGAGCAGGGCCGCTACGTCTTCCTGCGTGAATCTGCGATCGCCGCGCGGGCCGATGCGGTATGACTTGACGATTCCCTGCTCGCTCCACCGTCTCAGCGTGTTGGCGTGGACGTTGAGAAGCCGGCTGGCTTCCCTTATGGTGAGCATAGCCCTTGGTGATTCACCGGCGTCTTTTATCGGATCGTCCTTCGGCATGTTGATCACCGCTCGTTCATTAGCTTCGCTATGAGCAATATACGCGGTCTTACCATATCCTACAATCACCCAAATGGACTAATTGATATGAGTAAGTAGTCATGGGGGCACAAGTGAGGCCAGAGCTTGAAGGCCAGCGCTCTCAGGAAGCGAGGGTCTTGCTCAATGTCGGGCTCGCGTTGCCTGAACCCGGCCTGTCGGAGGTTTCAGCCGGTTCCGCCGACTTGGCTGCCGTCAATGCCTTGGCAGGGCTCAACGACAGGTGGAAATCAACCGAATACGTTCGCACTTCCATGAAAGGCAGGTCTTTGACGGCGTAGTCAAGGGCCGGATCGGTCGCTTTCGCGAGAATGATTCCCCTGACGCCCTGGCCGGCTGAGGCCACGTTCTCTTTGACCCAGCTTACGCGCCGCAGGATCTGTCCCACGGCCGAGTCGCTCGTCATTCCTCTCTTCAGGTGGATCACGACCAGGTCGTTTGTGACGCTGTCCAGCGCGAGGAAGTCTATGCGCCATGGGCCCGCAGGGAACTGTCTGCCGCTGTGCTTCGCAGTCATATGAAGCTTCAGGTCAGAGCCCCAGTTGACGCTTGGCCAGTTCTCGTAGATGAAGTCCTCCAGGCTGCAGAATCCCACGTGCCACGCCGTGCCGAAACCCTTCGCGCTCCAGTTCAACCTGTCGTTTGGCAGCCTTGCTGCAACGAGGACTGCTGCGTAGGACAGCACGCTGGTCAGGACCAGCGACATGCTCATAAGCGTCAGAACGACGAGGCGTGGCACCAGGAGCAACCATTTGAAAAGCAGTAGAGGCAAAGACGGAGACTCTATCGACCTGCCGCTGTCGAAGATTGAGAGAACCCCCAATTCTTGAGACATGTCACACCCCCTAT
The DNA here is from genome assembly GCA_036446335.1 of Dehalococcoidia bacterium. Taxonomy (GTDB): domain Bacteria; phylum Chloroflexota; class Dehalococcoidia; order SZUA-161; family SZUA-161; genus JAZFSU01. The sequence goes on from JAZFSU010000197.1 coordinate 8,717, forward strand.
CGTATGCTGTGGCCGGGACTGCCCCCTTGGCCTTGGTGGCAGAGGCGCTTCACGCCGCTGAGACTGTCAAGGCTGCTCATTGCGCGGCGTACCTATATCGAACTACACGATCCTGGCCATAATATATGAACAATAACATCATCTTATTCAAAAGTTATACCACTTTTCGCTACTTCTTCAATAGCCATTTTGTGCAGCTCTTGGGGGGTAAATGGTACTGGATCACCGAGGGCGCGCGGGCATTTCCACTGAGTCTGCTGTCCCCATCGCATTGTTCCCGAGGCATAGGCACGGGCTCCCTGGATACGAGTGGCCGTGCATCGCATGGCCGCAGGCAGGAAGCCGTCTCTGCCGTCGGATGCTGCCCGGCGATCGCTCAGTATGTCTTTGTGAGGGCAGCCTTCGTCATGTATAATGGGAAGACGCATAAGAATGAAAGCCACCCGCGAATGCCATCAGTGCCTGGCTCAGCTCGTTCGTCAGGCCGCAGAATTGGCCACCGACGAGCCGGGTCCCAGGGCGAAAGCGATCGAAGAAGGGCTGAGACTCCTGGACCGCGAGTTCTCTCTCGACAAGACATCGATCGCTGTTGCCACACCTCTGCATCGCCTGGTCAGGAAGGTGACCGGCAACCACGATCCCTACCTCAGAATGAAGGAAGCTGAGGTGGCGATGGCCCAGGGACTTCGCCAGGATTGGGGGGACGAGCCCGTTGGTGACCTGAGAGCATGCCTCGTGCTGGCTGTCCGGGGAAACAACATCGATTTTTTCAAGGACATCGATGCGATCCGGAATGACTTGCCAATGCCGGTGCGATTCGCTACAGATGACATAGCCCTGTTTGGAAAACGGCTGGAGACGACGGAGAGCATGCTCTACCTGGCAGACAACGCTGGTGAGGTGATCTTCGATTTGCCACTCGTGAAGAGACTGGGAGATTCCGCTGCCGTTACCTTCGTGGTCAAGGAGTCACCTGTCCAGAACGACATAACTCTGGCCGACCTGCGCAGATTCGGGTTGGCAAACGAACTGACCAGGGTGATCACCACCGGGACCGATACGCCGGGTGTCGACATGGACATGGCTTCAGAGGAGTTCAGGTCCGAGTTCGAGG
>JAZFSU010000198.1:0-2844 GCA_036446335.1 Dehalococcoidia bacterium
GCACGACAGTGTGATAGTGAGCAGCAATCTCTATGAGAAGACGACGGAGACGGTATTGGAGCATTGCGCGAATGCTACCTGCCTGGGGATTACTGCCATGACTGGCTATCAGATCACCGCCGGATTGAAGATGGCCGGACTGGTGAAAGAGAGATACCCGGGCCTGCCGGTTGTGTGGGGAGGAAGACATCCCACTCTTGAGCCTGGCGGAACCATAGAATCCTCTTGCGTGGATATCCTGGTTCGCGGCCAGGGAGAGAGAACGTTTGCCGAACTGGCGGATGTCCTGGCCAGGAGGAACTCTCTGGCGGGCATCGTCGGCATCTCCTACAAGAGTCACGGGGAGGTATTCCATAACCCTGACAGGCCTCTCGAGGACGTGAACGGCTTCCCCCCAATGCCCTACGACCTCATTGACGTGAGGAGGAGTCTTTTCACCAATGCATACAGTACGCGAGCGCTCAACTATATCTCCAGCTACGGATGCCCTTTCAGGTGCGGGTTCTGCAGCGAGCAGACGGTCTGGCAGAGGCGGTGGCTTGCCTTGGGAGCCGAGAGGATGGCTGAGGAAATAGAGCGACTGGTCAAGGACTACGGCGTTGACACAATCGCTTTCTCGGACAGCGAGTTCTTCATCGACAAGGAGAGAGTAAGACTGTTTTGCCAGGAGCTCATAAGGAGAAAACTCAAGATCAACTGGTGCAATGCCAATGGCCGGATGCCGCAGCTTCTGAGGTACGAGGAGGACATGTGGCGCTTGATCGTGGAAAGCGGTTGCAGGGAGATACTGGTCGGAGCTGAATCAGGATATCAGCCGGCCCTGGACCTCATGCAGAAGGACATGCGTGTTGAAGAGACGGTCGCCTTTGCCGAGAAATGCCGGGAATACGATATCAAGGTGGTCTTTTCCATGTTGTGTGGTCTGCCGTGGGACTGCGATTACGAGAAGACGGAAGAACTCACCGCGACAGAGGTGCGGCATACGTTGGACTTGGCGGATACGCTCATCCGCACAAACAGCCGGAATAGAATCATATTGTCGTCGTACACGCCCTACCCGGGGTCTCCTCTCTACACAAGGTGTCTGGAGATTGGCCTCAAGCCCCCGGATCGCCTCGAGGAATGGGGCGATTGGATTGAGCAACGCAGCACGACTCCCTGGGTCGGCTCAGGACAGACCAGGAAGTTTGAGGTGCTGAACTACCTCTTCTTCTTTCTGGATTCGGACTCTTGTGGGTGGCTCAGTTCTCTCATCAGGAATGGAGCCCTTAGGCTCCTGTTCAAAGGCGTGTTCAAGCTCTACGGACTGATGCCTCGACTCCGATGGAGGTTTCGCTTCTTCGCTCTGCCGGCGGACTGCTGGCCATATCGGTACATGAAGGACAGACAGCGGTTCGTCTAGCTGGACTCCGCAATCCCGCAGTTCCGCGTCAGCACGTTCGGCCGGGAGCCTGACTAGGGTTTCACCAGCCTCACCCCGTGGCGGGTCATATTCCACGTCCGCAGCACGATCCCTGCCAGTGTTGCCCCGGCGAACAGGGCCAGGTAGACAAACCTGGCATTGAGAACAAAGCCAGCCACCGCGAACGGATCAGTCAGGTAGTCCACCAGGGTCACCGTCACCAGCGCCGGTATGAATCCTCTCATGCCGAAGATGGTCCGGCCCCAGCGCATCGCCGTCGCCTCGGTGATACTGTCCGACGCCTCGACGACGTCCTGCAGTCGTCCCAGGGAGTGGAGAATCGGGTATGGGAGCAGGGCCGAGACGCCGTAGAGGGGCCAGCCGATCGCCGCCAGGAATCCCACCGCGAAGACGATGTTGCTCTGCAGCGCTGACTGAATGCCGAACGTCATGCAGGCTAGAATGTAAGGCCACATCAGGATCCCAAGCCCGCCATCCAGGTAGGAGCCCTCGGCTGAGGAGGACTTCCGGTACCGGGCGATCTCGCCATCGACGCAATCGAACACGAAGAACAGGTAGAAGAGCGCGATGCCGATCAGCCAGTGCCGCGGGTTCGCCGAGGTCAGGAACGCCCCGGCGGCCAGGCCGATCAGGAGATCTACCAGTGTCGCCTGGTTGGCGGACAGTCCCAACAGCAGGAGCGGCTTGGTGATGTAGATCGATATCCGCCGTTTGGCATTCCGATCAAACCAGTTACTCTGATAGAGAACGTCGTCCCGCGTCTCCTGACAGATCTTTCGAAGCTCGGCGATCGATTCCATAATATCCTGTCCTCCTGTTATTGGCTAGGCTTCCCGGTCCGGATGCTGTCCCCCCCACGAGTGAAAGCGCTGGCTCGGCAGCGTACGAGGCTATCCCGACATCGCCTCGTACGCCTCCAGCATGTCCTGAGCGACTCGGCTCCACGAGAATCTCGAGTGGGCGAGCTTCTTCGCCGTCGCCGACATTGCAGTCCTCAGGGACGCATCGCCAAGCAGCCTGACCGTCTCCCGGGCGATGGCTTCGGGGTCCGAAGGGTCCACCAGGACGGCGCTACCCTCATCAAGCCTGACCACGTCCGATATCGGCCCGATGCGGGATGCGATCACCGGCAGGCCGAACGCCATCGCCTCGATCAGGACCTTGCCATGGCTTTCCTGAAGCGTCGGGAACACGAACACTGTCGCGTCCCGGTAGAGCCCGAAAAGCTGCTCAGAGGGCAGATGTCCCGGGAAGTCCACCGATGTCGTCAGTCCCAGTTCACCCGTGCGGTGACGGAGATGACCGAAGTAGCGAGGGTCGTCTATCTTGCCCGGAAACACGAACCGGCATTCCGGGAAGGCCGCTTTTATCGCCGGGGCGCTCTCAATCAGTGCCATCTGGTTCTTTCGGGGATTGATGAT
>JAZFSU010000199.1:0-4659 GCA_036446335.1 Dehalococcoidia bacterium
CACTATAGCATTCCAGGTCTCAAAGGTGCTAATATTGCCTCCGAGGCTGTTGCAGCGTCCGTCTAGCCGGAAAACGCAGGAAGCAGGCACGAAGATGGCGAAACATCCAGGATTCGAGGTGATCCACGTAGCTCAGGGCGAGTTGGCTGCCTCTGTGATCAAGTCTCACCTCGAGTGCGAGGGGATCCCGGTGCTGCTCGAGTATGAGAGCGTCGGGAGGGTGTTCGGCCTCACCGTCGATGGTCTGGGGGAGGTCAGAGTCCTGGTGCCGGAGAAGCTCGCTGACCAGGCCAGGCAGATCATCGATACGGGAGACCATGAGGTGACCCACGCACCAGAGGAGGAAGACGATGGCAGAGCAACATGAGGTCATTGCTAGAGTGGTCAGCCAGAAGGGAACATGTGTAGCCGGTCACAAGGCCGGCGACGAGTTTCCCATCGGGAACACAACGCCGGCCGGCATGTGCTCATATGCTTTTCAGACCATCTTCCCGCTGGCGATGGTACTGCAGTTCGGTGGCTCTTTCCCCTGGGAAGACGACCCTGACAAGGCCACCGTTGCTTGTCCTGACGCGGACAATCCCGTAGTCATCGAACTCCGTCGGACCAGGGAATAGCGGGCAAAGCTCTTCTTCTCACCGTTCACTGACAAGAATCCGCTGCCGGGAATTCGGGGAACTCGGCCACGACTTTCTGAGCTGCGATCTCATCGGGTGCAATGACAACCAGCGCGTCGCTTCCGCTCAAGCCCAGATAGACGCTCTGTCCATCCGTACTCCACAGTCTGGCGGTGTCGTCCTCAAGACACAAGTCCCAGGCGCCCTGGCTCTTCACCTCGACGTAGGCAACATACGCATCGAAGAACTCTCCGGAATCGGCCTCGCTGTCCCAGGTGGAGCGCCAGGCGAGCACCTTCTCGCCCTCCGTGCTCTTGAGATAGATGTACCGGTCACCGTCCCAGCCCGCCGCCGCCGCATCTGCCATCACATCCGCAATGTAGGTATCCAGGTAGATCCCCACGTACAGCTCCCCGAGAGTGTCGCTGTCCAGCTGCGACCACTCTTCCCCCAGAGCAGGCACGAGGTCAGGCATGCTCACTTCCTGTGGTTCATCCCGCTCCAGGTATTTCTCGGGATGCATGATCTGCTCGGTTGATTGAGGCAAGTCCGCGTACGCCGCATTGATGCCCCCCCACTGTTCAAGCTGCAAGACAAAGTCCAGCCCAGCTTCATACGGGAAAAGAAGCTCTTTCTGAATGAATTGCGGCGCAGAGTCAAGTTCGCCCTGGTCCACCTCCTCAGCTTCCTGCAAAATAGCAAGCAAGGCATCCAAATCAAGGTTTTCCCTCATATAGTTGTCCATGGACAGAACAGCGTCCCCCTCGACCAGCGCGACAGCGGCCAGGGCGACATCCGAATTGTCCTCGAGGTCGAGGGGAAGCGAACTCAAGTCAAAGTGCTGGTCCTGCAGAGCATGAGTGTACTCGTGGGCGAAGACTATCTTATCCATAGGACCAAATTCCTCACGCTCGCTTACCAGAAACATCTTCCTGGAATCGTCATCGTAGAAGCCAACAACCTGCTCTGACAGCACGTCAAGAAGAATGCTGTACAGATCTTGGTCTGCCTCCATGAAATCGAGGAGCACGAAGACCTCCTGATCCACTCTAATCTCTTCCTCCGGATACTCCTCCTCGTACTGCTCGCTCAAGTACTCCCGCAGCTCGTCATTGGTGACAAAATCGTACTCCACCTCGCTCTTCGGAGCCAACCCCCGTACTTCGGCCGTCTGAGATGCGATCTCATCCAGAGTCTTTCGCAGCGCCTTGGGTTTCAGCTCATCTGCGAGCTGTTCGGCCTGCTGAACGAGCCCGGGATCGCTCGATTCGTCGATCACCTTGTTCAGATCGGCAACCGCTGAATCATACTGCTCCTCCATCGAGTAGGCAGTCGCGCGGTTGAAATAGGCTGTGATCAGGTCAGCATCAAGCTCGATGGCCTTGCCATATTCCCCGATGGCCTCGTCCCACTGCTGGTTTTCGGCATAGGCATCGCCCTTTTCGACGTGATCCAGCGCCGTATCTTCGTTGCCGTCCGAACCATTGCATGCCAGCATCGGCAACATGACAAGAACCAATACGACCAGGACAAGAACCGGCACCGCGCGGTTGAGCACCCTCTTCATTTCGCTCACTTCCTCCCTACTGCTGAGGCGGACAGCCAGCCTGTCGGCCGACTATTCAAGTTCATTCTACAATGACTTCAGCACAAGTGCTATACTCAGTTGTGGCCGGGCCAGAAAACGACTGCGCTCCAAGGGGAAACCATGGCTGTGGCAATACTGTACCGCGACGAACTGCGAGAATACGATTTCGGGCCGGGCCACTCTTTTCGCGGAGATCGCTACGTTGACTTTCACCGGTTTCTGACAGAACAGCTGCCCGAGGACAGTAACTACCGCATTGTCGAAGCAGATTGGGCAAACGACGATGACCTGCTCCTGATATGCGAGCAGGAATACATCGCATTCACCACCGAATACTACAGGGCCGCCAACCTCGGGCTGGACCATCCCGGATCGTTCTCCCGATTTCACAGCGGCGACAACATTCCAACCGGCAGACCGGGAAGGCTGGAGGAGGCGGCAAGGCTGGTGGTCGGGCTGGCGAAGAAAGCGTGTGATCTGGTCCTGGAAGGCGAGTTCCGCAAGGCGATCTGCATTGGCGGCGGATTGCACCACGCCAAGCCCGGCTACGGAGAGGGATTCTGCCTCTACAACGACGTCGCCTTTTGCGGGCGATACCTGCGAAATGAGCATGGACTGGACAGGATACTGATCTTGGACACCGATGCCCACGCCGGAAACGGCACCTCAGCGTACTTCTATGAGGACGGCAGCGTCCTCCTGATCGACCTGCACCAGGACCCACAGACGCTGTATCCGGGTACCGGCTTCGCTCACCAGATAGGCTCCGGGGACGGGAAAGGGTTCAACATCAACATCCCGATGCCTCCGTTCTCGGGCTACGACTCCTACAGGCTGGTTTTCGAGGAAGTGGTCCTGCCCGTGGCCAAAGAGTTCCAGCCGGATATCATCATCCGAAACGGCGGGTCCGACCCTCACTTCCGCGACGGGCTCACCAACCTGGGATTGCCCCTGGAAGGTTTCCGAATGATCGGCGAGAAGGTCAGGGAGATGGCCGAAGCGTGCCAGGGCAAAGCCATCGACCTGATTGCGTCCGGCTACAACAGGGACATCCTGCCGTACGGATGGCTGGCTCTGATATCGGGGCTGGCAGGGTGGGACACCACGATAGAGGAGGCTTCCCCGATCCCAGAAGACCCGGCCGTGGCAAAGACCGAGAGCGTGGTCGAGGAGGTCAGGACCCAGCTCAGGGATTTCTGGTCCTGCCTCAGTTAATTCTGGGCAGCGCATTCTCCCGCTGTCCGCCACGGCCGTTCCTGACCCGAACAGATGGCAGGGCAGCCGCCGGAGCATGCGTTTTTTGACATATGGAGTCCGACTTGGTAGCATGGGGCCCACGATCAAGGTCACCTCAGACGAGCCACGATCCCCCTCTTGAGCCGATTGTTCAAGGAGCAAGACATGCAAATGGGTTTCTACTTCGATCAGACCAGGTGCACTGGCTGTTATACCTGTGCCGTCGCGTGCAAGGACTGGCACGACATCCCGGCGGGGCCCGCCAGATGGCGAAGGGTGACGACCATGGAGCAGGGCGAATTCCCAGACCTGTTCGTAACCTTCCTCTCTGCCTCCTGCTACCACTGTGCCCAACCCGCCTGTATGGCGGCCTGCCCAGCGGAGGCGATCACCAAGCGGAAAGAGGACGGGGTGGTGGCGGTCGACCCGGCCAAGTGCCTGGGCAAAGATGAATGCGACCTCTGCCGAAGCGCTTGTCCCTATGGGGCTCCCCAGTTCGGAGAAGAGACGAACGCCAAGATACAGATGTGCAGCTTCTGTCCGGACAGGCTCGCGGAGGGCAAGCAGCCCATCTGCGTGGCCGCATGCCCCATGCGAGCCATGGACGCAGGTGATATCGAGAGTCTCAGGAAGAAATACGGGGACGCGAAAGAGGCCGAGGGCTTCACGTATTCGGATGAGGCAAAGCCATCCATTGTGTTCAAGCCGAAGGTCAGGAGGGCACCATAGCAGTGCGGCGAGCTGGACAGGACGAGCAGGTTGAGGTGAATGCATGAAAGACAATCCATCAGGCGAACGAACGATAATGACCACCTGCTGCAGCCATTGCGGTGGCGCCTGCGGCCTGAAGGTGTACGTCAAGGACGGCGCCATCACCCGGATAGAGACCGACGACGGGCAGGAACCGCAGGCCAGGGCCTGCCTCAAGGGACGGGCCTACCGGCAACGCGTCTACCATCCTGATCGACTCCTCCATCCCCTGAAGAGGGTCGGAGAGCGGGGGGAGGGCAAGTTCGAGAGGATTTCATGGGATGAGGCGCTGGACACCGTGGCCAATGAGATCAGGCGGGTGAGGGACACCTACGGTCCGCAGGCAATAATGCTGAAGATGTCCGTGGGTGATATGAACTTCCTGCACACAGGTGCCATGGTCGTGGACAAGCTGCTGAGCATGGCGGGAGGCTATTCGGCAACCTGGGGATACTTCTCCTACGAAGG
>JAZFSU010000200.1:0-4385 GCA_036446335.1 Dehalococcoidia bacterium
GACCAGCCCGACGTCGATCTGGTGCAGAAGGCGCTGGAGGCTCTGGCACAGAAGGTTGGCACAACACTGGCCGCGGCGCAGGAGGTCAGGAGTGAGCTTGGAGAGGCGAGGAGGCTGGCGAGGGAGCTGGACGAGTTGACCTGGAGCGGGGGCGTCGCAAGCGGGCTGGAGAATCACACGTGGCTCGTGACCGCTTCCGATTTTGGGGGAGACCACCGGGAATACGAGCGCGGTCTGAGCGAGCTTCTCGTTCAGGCCCGAAGGAGGAATCCCCGCTCCGATGGTGCCCTTCGCCTGGCCTACGTCGGTGTGCCGCCGGTGTTTGCCGAGGATCTCTACGGTTGCATTGAGCGCAATGGGGCCAGGGTCGTGTTCAATGAGGTGCAGCGCCAGTTTGCTATGCCGGATGCCGGTCCAACCCTTGCCGGCCAGTATTGCAACTACACTTATCCCTATTCCGTATCGGGCAGGGTTCGTGATATCGTTCCCCAGTTGCGAGACCGCCGGGTGGACGGCGTGATACACTACGTCCAGGCGTTCTGCCATCGTGGAATCGGGGACATCATATTTCGGGATGCCATCGATGTGCCCATTCTGACACTGGAGGGGAACGACGACTTCATGCTCAACAACCACTTGATGACCCGGATCGAAGCTTTTATTGACATGCTGAGAATGCGGTCGGCGGCTGTGGGCGGGGCATCTCTGGGCCCATCGACGTCGGCCTTGAAGCAACAATAGCCAATCAAATCACAAGGAGGTTGAAGGATGGCGACCAGGATCGGGATCAATGGCTTCGGGCGTATCGGCAGGCAGGTCCTCAAGGCGATGAACGACTGTCACCCGGACAAGCTGGAAGTGGTGATGGTCAACGACCTGACCGATACCAGGACCAACGCTCACCTCTTCAAGTACGACAGCAACTACGGAGTCTTTCCGGGCAAGGTGGAGTCTGCGGAGGATTCCATTACCATCGATGGCAAGAAGGTGAAGGTCGTAGCAGAGAGGGACCCGGCCAAGATTCCCTGGAAGGATTTCGGGGTCGAGATAGTGGTCGAGTCAACGGGGCTGTTCACATCCGGGCCGAAGGCCGCGGGCCATCTCGAGGGCGGAGCCAAGAAGGTGCTGATCACAGCGCCGGCGAAGGATGAGGATGTCACCATCGTCCTCGGCGTAAACGAAGGCACGTACGATCCGGCTAAGCATCGCGTCATCTCAAACGCCTCCTGCACCACCAACTGTATTGCCCCGGTGGTCAAGGTCCTCCACGATACTTTCGGGATCAGCAAGGGGTTGATGACCACTATTCACTCCTATACCAACGATCAGGTGGTGCTCGATACGGTTCACAAGGACCTGCGGCGCGCGCGGGCAGCGGCGATGAACATCATCCCCACTACCACCGGTGCCGCCAAGGCCGTGACCCAGGTCATTCCGGAGTTACAGGGCAAGATACACGGGCTCGCCTTCAGGGTGCCCACGCCGACCGTGTCCGTGGTAGATCTCGTGGCTGACCTCAACAAGGATGCGACGGTTGACGATATCAACAAGGCCCTGGAAGCAGCTGCCAACGGCCCGCTGAAGGACATCCTTGAGTTCTGCACCGAGCCGCTGGTAAGCCTGGACTTCAAGGGGAATCCGGCGAGCTCCATAGTCGATGCAATGAGCACGATGGTCATCGGCGGCAACATGGTGAAAGTGCTCAGCTGGTACGACAACGAGTGGGCCTACAGCTGCCGCATTGGGGACCTGGCGGTCTACATAGCCGAAAAGGGACTCTAGTCAGCAACGGGCGTCCTGTGGTCTTGCCGGGTTGTTCCGATGTGGTATCATGTTGGCTGTTGGGAATATCGTCCCGTAGGCAAGTCGTCGAGCGAGGTGTACGATGTCTGCAACAAAGAAGGGGTTCTGGAGGAGGTGGTTCAAGGGGCTGTTTCACTGGGAAGATGAGGTGAGGTCCAATGTGGACCGGCTCGTGGGTGAATGGGGCACTGTGGAGCGGGAGACTTCTCTTTTGAAGACCGGCATAGTCGTGGTAAATGGTGATAAGTGGATTGCGAAATCCAGTGTTTCCATACCGGAGGGTACAGAGATAGAGGTAATTGGTGTGGTAGGGGCCACTCTGGAGGTCAAATCGCTGAAAAGGGAGGTACCGGAGTAATGGGCCTGATCCCGTTCGTCGTAGTCCGGCAATATGAGAAGGTGACTGTCGAAAGGTGGGGCAAACTGTTCAACATACTTGATCCCGGACTCCACCTAATAGTACCTGTGCTCGATCGCGTGGCCTTTCGGATTGATATGCGAGAGAGGGTCATAGACGTGCCGCCGCAGCCTGTCATCACCAGGGACAACGTGGCTGTCGCCGTTGACGCCATAATATACTGCTACGTGACCGATCCGCGGGCCGTATTGTACGAGGTCGTGAACTTCCAGGTGGCCGTAGTGAAGCTTGCGCAGACAAACCTGAGAAACCTTGTGGGGGACATGTCTCTGGATGAAACGCTGACCTCCAGGGACAAGATCAACACGGCTCTCCGTGAGACGCTTGACGAGGCCACTGACAAGTGGGGTGTCAAGGTGACCAGGGTTGAGGTCATGGAGATCAACCCTCCGGCGGACATCACAGAGGCCATGAGCAAGCAAATGAAAGCCGAGAGGGAGAAAAGAGCCACTATCCTCGAGGCCGAGGCGTACAAGCAGAAACAGATTCTGGAGGCCGAGGGGGATAGAGAGAACGCCATCAGGACGGCCGAGGGTCAGAAGCAGTCGTCCATACTCGTTGCGGAGGGTGAGAGGCAGGCAGCGATATTGGTGGCCGAGGGTGAGGCGAAGGCTATCGAGACGGTGTCAACCGCTGCCAGCAGCTACTTCAAGGACAACGCACAGACCCTTAAGAAGCTCGAAGTGACAGAGGCATCTTTGAAGCAGAACTCCAAGATCGTGGTGCCTGCTGGCTCTCAATTGATAAACATCATCGGGGACTTGATCGGGGAAAGGGTGCCTCCAAGTAGCCCAGTCTCCGAGTAGGCCTAGCTCGCCCGCTGAGCGGATGCGCTTGGCAGTCTGGAAACGCAGGCGATTTGATGCAGGGGTACGGCACGCCGTGCCCCTGCATTTGTACGTGAACCTGTTGTATAATGATATTGGTGGCAATGAGATATACGACAGTCCCTGCCCGGGTGCTTGTGAACTGCCCCGGGCATTCGTTTCTCCGCTTTCGTTCTGTGGCGCTTCAGGAGGGGCACAGGTCATGACCCTCAAAGAGCAACTGGACTACCTGTTCAACCCGAGCTCGATCGCCGTCATCGGGGCATCCAACCAGTTCGGCAAGTGGGGCTTCGTCATCCTCGCCCGTCTGCTGGGCTCCAAAAGCGGCAAGGAGATCTACGCGGTAAACAACAGAGAGAGCGAAGTGATGGGGCTGAAGGCATACGATAGCGTGGTCGATGTGCCCGGGCCCGTGGACCTCGTAGTCATAACTGTCCCGTTCCAGCACATCATCAAGGTTACGCGAGACTGCGTGCGCAAAGGCGTCAAGGCGGCGGTCGTCATCACCAGTGGACTGGCTGAGGTTGGTGGTGAGGGTGCCAAGATCGAACGAGAGATGGTCGAGATCGCCCGGGCAGGCGGGATGCGCTTGGTGGGACCGAATGGCCTGGGGCACCTGGATACTCACTCGAACGTTCGGACCGTGGGATTCCTGCCGGGGATGAAGAAGGGGAGCGTGGCCTTCATCTCTCAGAGCGGCAACTCCAGCCAATCGGTTACCAACTACGGCGGGCTCATGGGCCTGGGGTTCAGCAAGTTCGTAAGCAGCGGAAATGAGGCCGATCTCCACTTCGAGGACTATCTGGAGTATCTTGGGAGCGACAGGAAGACGAAGGTTATTCTGGGATATATCGAGGGTTTCCGGGAAGGTCGGCGCTTCTTCGAGCTGGCGAAGAAGATCACCTGGAAGAAGCCCATTGTCATCATGAAGGCCGGGCGTACGGACGCCGGCGAGCGGGCGGCGATGTCGCACACCGCCTCTCTGGCGGGATCTGATATCGTGCTTGATGCGGTATTCAAGCAGTGTGGCGTGATCAGGGTGGGGGAGATCAGCGAGCTCGTCGATGTTGCCGTGCCGCTGCTCGGCCAGCCTCTGCCGCGAGGGCGGCGAGTGGGCATACTAGCGATGGGTGGTGGGATGGCGGTCATGACGGCGGATGCAGTGCGCACGGCGGGACTGGAGGTGCCGCAGTTCACAGCGGCCACGATGGAGAAGCTGAGCGCCATGATGTCGGTGAGATGGTCTCGCGGCAACCCGATCGACCCCGGCGGCGACCTAGTCAGCTATCACGCTCTCTGGCCGATGCTGGAGGACGAGAACATCGATTCCATCATCG
>JAZFSU010000201.1:0-2758 GCA_036446335.1 Dehalococcoidia bacterium
CGGCGTCTCGGAGAACTTCGCGGGGAATCCGGGATAAGGGTGCGTCCCTGTCACCGGTCGCGTGACCGTCTGGAAGAAGCCCCTGTGTTGCAGTTGCGGATCGTCCAGCACGTCGCCGTAGGACAGGACCGGGCTCGCCGCTACGCCAGCCTGCTGCAGGATGCCCATGATCTCGCGCCTGTCATATTGACTGGTCCACTGTCCGATGAGCATATCCAGGGCATCATGGTTCTCGTGTCGGCTCTGATTGTCAGAGAACCTTGCCTCCCGTGTCCAGTCGGGGCTGCCCACCGCGGCACAGAACGCTGACCATTCGTCGTCGGAGGATATCGTGATCGTGACCCACTCATCGTCGCCCTTACAGCGATAGACGCCATGCGGCGCCAGAAAGGGATGGCGATTCCCCCTTCGGGGCTGGAACCTCTCGTTCATGACGTAGTCCATGATCGGTCCACCCATGAACGTGGTAATGGCCTCCATCTGGGAGAGGTCAATATGCTGGCCCTTCCCAGTACGGCGGCGGTATTGCAGGGCTGTCATGACCGCAACTGCGCCCATCAGGCCGGCAGCAGGGTCAGCCATATACCCGGTCATCATCGGTTCACCGCCGGGGTATCCGCTGATGGTGGGCATGCCTGATACCATCTCAACATTCGGCCCAAAGGTGACGTAATTGCGCAGAGGACCCGTCGTGCCAAAGCCGGGCATGGATAGCATAATGAGTCGCGGGTTGATTTCCTTCAGCGCGTCGTAGGTCAATCCCCAGTTCTCCATTACCCTGGGGCTGAAGTTCTCAGTGACTATGTCACCAACCCTGACAAGATCCTTGAAGATGTCCTTTCCCCTCTGATCGTTGAGGTTGAGGGTGATGCCGAACTTGTTCCTGTTGGCTCCGTTGAACACGGAGGACCACTCGTAGCCGTCCGGAGTGGGCCATCCGCCAAGCAGCCTCAGGTAGTCGATCCGCTGTATCGACTCGATCTTGATAACCTCGGCTCCGAGGTCTGCGAGAAGCGCCGTGGCCATAGGCCCAGCCCAGTAGATGCACGTGTCAACCACCCTTATGCCCTGGAGCGGTAGATCTGCCATACTCTGTTGTCTCCGTGGTCCAGCGAGAGTCGCTTCCTTCAGATGACGCCCTGTTCGGCCATCCGACTCAGGTCATCATTGGTGCGCGACAGACGCTGACAGTATATCTCTTCGTTGTGCTCACCCAGTAGTGGTGCACGGCCTGCCTGCCATGGCGTCTCGGCAAGCTTGAAGGGTGCACCGGCGTACGTGAGTCTGCCCGCCACCGGGTGATCGATCTCAGCAAAGAATCCTCTTTCCTTGTGTTGTTCGAGCTCCAGGACCTGCCTGACGTTGGGGACAATGGTCAGCGGCAATCTGAGCTCCTGGGCGGCATGGAAGACAGCCTCCATGCGCTTGCCCCGCAGCCACGAGACTATGAGTGCAGTTATCTCGTCGCGGCGCTCCTCTCGCATCATCGGGGTCTCGTACTCTGGCTTATCTCGCAACTCAGGCATCTCCAGAAGGGTGCACAGCAACTCCCAGTGGCTCTGGGTCGGAAGGTAGAAACCAATGTAGCCGTCTTCACAGGGGAGTATTCCCCACGGGAAATGGATGCCCGATCTCTTCCGGATGAATCCGGCGTACGAGAAGACCAGTGTCATGGACGGCTGCATAGTATGGAAAGCCTCCAATGACGAAAGATCGATGTGCTGGCCGGTGCCGGTCTCATCGCGATGGTACAGCGCCGCTAGCGTCACGAGACAGCCGTAGAGACCGGCCACATACTCCGAGACGTTGGCCCCCATCTTCAGGGGCTCGCGGTCGGCCTCGCCGAGTTCATAGAGGATGCCGCTGAGCCCCCAGATGGTGAGATCAGTGGCGCTATAGTCACGATAGGGCCCGGTTTGCCCGAAGGGTGATATCGAGGTCATGACAAGTCCGGGGTTTAGCTTCTTCAGAGTCGCGTAGTCCAAGCCGAGGCCTGACATCACGCGGGGACTGAAATTCTCGATGACGGCGTCCACCTGCGGTATCAGTTCCTTGACAATGTTGATGCCTGCAGTGGACTCGAGGTCGAGGGTTATGCTCTTCTTATTAGTGTTCAGGTAAAGGAACAGGCCGCCGCCCTCGGGGTCAGGATTGTCGTCGCGGAACGGCCCGGTCATCCTGGCGGGATCTCCGATGCCCGGCCTCTCGATCTTGATGACCTCGGCACCGAAGTCAGCCAACATCTTGGTGCAGTAGGGGCCTGATATCTGGTTGCTCAGGTCGAGTACCCGAGTACCTGACAAAGGTCGTTCCGACATTATCCTCCGTTTCCCCCCAGACGAACATCCGGTTCAGGACCAAGGCGGCCCCGGCAACCACAGGCCGGAGACGGCGCCATTGTGCGCAGGCTGACCGGGAACCATTGAGGAGGCAGGGCTGAGCGGCCCGACGACGTGTCGTGCCAGCTAAGTTACAGCATTATTATGTCATTTGCAAGTGTTCGTACCTAACTTTGGATTAGTTTTGTCTGGCTGTTCAGGCGAATACTAGTCTAAAGTTGTACGGCCACACGTGACGGCTGGGGTCACACGCCGGAACATCTTTTGTGGACTGGGCGGACTCAGCGGGAGTCAGTCGACGCCTGTCAGCGGGCGAGCGTCCTTGAGTTTGCGTCTAAGGAGGTCAGCGACTGTCTCGATCGCCTCGGGCCCCAGGGAGGCGAGCAGGTCAGCCAACTCCTCCAGCGAGTAGACGTCGT
>JAZFSU010000202.1:0-22806 GCA_036446335.1 Dehalococcoidia bacterium
CGGGTGCACACCAAGGAATCGTGCCGCCTCTCTTGGTGTAAGAACGGGGCTCGGTGCCATCTCACGGGTCTTCGTCATCTCGCCCTCCACGCAGCCAGACGCCTGTGTCATCGCGCAAATGTCGCTCGGCATATCAGCCCAACATAAAGTATATCACATCCCTCCAGCCACCACAATTAGGTCTAGCAGAAACAGAAGCGCGCGGGAAGTCCCGAAATGAGGAAGGGCCGAGTCAGCAGGGGCAGCTCTTGGACCATCCTAACCTATGAACAACTTCAGGCAATAGTAGACCACAACCCCGGTGAAAACGATGCTGTCCAGGCGATCGAGGACGCCGCCATGTCCCGGGATCAGATTCCCCGCCTCCTTCACGCCCACACTACGCTTCAGCTTGGACTCCGTGAGGTCGCCCAACTGGGCAGAAATGCCAACAGCGAATCCAAGGAAGATCACCTTCCAGTAGGCTGTGCCTACATCCAGAATCACAGACAGCAGCACCGCGGCCGCCACGGCCCCGACAAGCCCACCGACAGCCCCTTCCCACGTCTTTCCGGGAGAAATCGATGGCGCCATCCTGTGCTTCCCCCAGGTCCGGCCAACAAAATAGGCGCTCGTATCAACGGCGAAGGTGGAGAGGAGAGCAAGGAGCACCCATTCCCGCCCGTACGAGCCCATCATCAGAACCCAGTAGCTCAGGAGCAGGCCCATGTAGAGAACCCCGGCCAGACTCCACGACCAATTGACGAAGACGCGATCTCCCGGGCGGCGCTGTAGGAGGACGCATGCCAGTGACAGGATTACGCCGGAACCTGCCAGAGCAAGTGCACCGAACAACTGCGTCGTCTCGGAGCCGTAGGAAGGCGCATAGTACGCGTTGGCGATGAAGAAGAGGGTCCACAGTGTGCCGAAGAGGGCCACGGGCTGCAGTCGCGCCAGGCCAGCCATGGCGTAGAACTCAACCACTCCAAGGAGAGCTAAAACCGCCGCTACGAGGACGAACCATGGACCATCGAACCAGATGGCGAGTATGAGGATCGGCAGGACGACAACTGCGCTCAGTACTCTTTGCCGCAGCATCCGCCGCTAGGAGGCTGAAGGATCAATCACCCTGGATTCCCTCCTGCTCTCCTTCCGCTTTCAGTCCGCCAAAGCGTCGTTCTCTCTGGCTATATGTCCACAGCGCCTTCTCGATCTCCGCCTCATCGAAATCCGGCCATAGAGTGGGTGTCGAGTAGTATTCGCTGTAAGCGGATTGCCAGATCAGGAAGTTACTCAATCGCATCTCGCCGGCGGTGCGAACAACCAGGTCCGGCTCGGGCACATCCGCCGTGTACAAATAGCTGCTCAAGAGAGCCTCTGTGATGTCCTCCGGCGCAGTGCCAGCCCTGATGATACTGCGAATGGCCTCAAGAATCTCAGCCCTGCCGCCGTAGTCAAACGCGATGCTCAAGGTCATCGTCGTATTGTTCTTGGTCAGCTCCACCGCCCCGCGAACCTTCTCCTGCAGTTCCTGCGACAACCCATCAATTCTTCCGAGGTGGCGAAGCCTCACACCCTTCCGGTGAAGCTCCTCGCTTTCGCGGTCTATCACTTGACCAAGTATCCCAAACAGTCCCATGACCTCGCTCCTGGGGCGGCTCCAGTTCTCAGTAGAGAAGGCATAGACCGTCAGGTATTTCACATTGCGGCGCGCGAAACCATCGACTACCCGCCGAACGTTCTCCGTTCCCGCCCGATGACCGCTGATTCTTGGCAACCCACGCTGCTTCGCCCATCTGCCATTTCCATCCAATATGATGGCAACGTGGGTTGGTACGAGATTAGTCGTGTTCACGCTTGATGCTGCGGTTGAGGTCTCTGCCACCACCCTGCCCTCACGGCGCTAGAACTCCAGGAGTTCGGCCTCCTTGTCCTTCGCCACCTGATCTATCCTGCCGATGAAGCCATCAGTAACCTGCTGCAGGCGTCCCATAGCTCGCTTCTGCTCGTCCTCGGACATCTCCTTATCGTCCTTGAGACTCCGAAGCTTCTCCATCGCCTCCCGCCTCACGTTGCGCACGGACACCCTGCCATCCTCGATCCTCCCCCTCACCATCTTCGCAAGCTGTGTGCGCCGTTCCTCGGTGAGCTGTGGAATAACCAGTCTAATGACATTCCCATCGTTGTTCGGATTGAGTCCGATGTCGGACTTGAGTATGGCCTTCTCGATGCTGACCAGGATCTGCCTGTCCCAGGGCTGAATCACAATCAACCTGGCCTCAGGAGTAGCGATACTGGCAACCTGGTTGAGCGGCATGGCGACGCCGTGATAATCCACCTTTATATGCTCCACCAGACTGGGGCTGGCTCTCCCGGTACGAATGGTCGCCAATTCGCTCTTCAGAGCCTCGATTGCCTTCTCCATCTTGGAGTCAGCAGCCTGCAAGACCTCATCGCCACTCATCTCCGGCCCCCATCTCAAGGTGACGCCTTGGTATCACTAATCCCCGGACACTTCGCAGGAAAAGGCCGCGCGCACGACTCCGCCAAACCCCCCAGACCTACGCCCGCCGTTTACCCGCTGTCACAAACCAACGTGCCTATGGCCTCACCCATCACCACACGCTGAATACTCTGCGGCGATTGCACATCGAAAACGATGATAGGAAGCCGGTTGTCCATACAGAGGGAAAGAGCAGTCGAGTCCATCACCTCCAGCCTCATCTGCAGAGCATCGATGTAGCTGAGCTTCTCGAATCTCGTCGCTCCGTCGCTTCTCAAGGGATCGCGATCGTACACGCCGTCCACGTTGTTCTTGCCCATCAAGAGTGCTCCGGCACCGATCTCTATGGCCCGCAGAGCCGCTGCCGTATCGGTGGTCATATATGGGTTGCCTGTCCCCCCGGCGAAGATGACCACGCGGTTCTTCTCCAAGTGGCGCATGGCTCTTCTCCGAATGTAGGTCTCCGCGACCGCTTGCACGGCGATAGCCGACTGTATCCTGGTAACGACCCCCGTCTTCTCAAGATAGTCCTGAAGGGCAAGAGCGTTGATTATGGTGGCGAGCATTCCCGCGTAATCGGCGGTGGCTCGATCCATCCCGCGTTCCTCCGCGGCTGCTCCCCTCCAGATGTTACCGCCCCCCACAACAATGGCAACTTGAACGCCAATCTCGACAATCGCCTTCAACTGCTGCCCCACGCTCTCCGCAACTGAAGGGTTGATGCCAGTATCATATCCCCCCCCGAGAGCCTCGCCACTCAGCTTGAGCAGAACGCGATCATATCGGGCCTTAGGCATCCTTCCCGTCAACCCCTAGTTCAAAGCGTGCGAAACGACTCACCCTCACGGTCTCTCTGACTTTGGCTACCGTCTCGGCTATGATGTCCTGAACCTTCTTTTGAGGATCCTTTATGAACGGCTGCAGCAATAGGCAAGTTTCTTCGTCAACTTCCTCCCCCTCCGGCACATCCTCGGCGCTGACGAACCGAGGGCAAGTGGCTGCAACCTGCATCGCCAAGTCATGGGCCAGTTCCTTGAACTCGGGGGTGCGAGCTACGAAGTCGCTCTCGCAGTTCACCTCAACCATGGCCCCAATCCGTCCCCCGCCATGCACATAGGACTCCACCAGCCCCTGCTTCGCAGCGCGACTTTCCTTCTTCCTGCCAATTGCAGCGCCTCGCTCCCTCAGCACATTGACAGCTGCATCGACATCGCCATCGGCCTCCTGCAGCGCCCGCTTGCAGTCCATTATCCCTGCACTTGTCAACTCCCGAAGTGTCTTTATTACCTCAGCGGTAATCTCCATAAGTCAGATACCTCGCTACACTCCATCCTCAATCGGTGCCTTCGGAGACTCATCAGGATCGAAGCTCGCCTCATAAACACCGGCCATAGCCTCCTCATCCGCCACCAAATCCTTCTCAGCCAGAGCCTCCAACGCCTGCTTCCCAGCGATTACAGCCTCCGCCATCATATTGCAGAACAACGCGACTGCCCTGATCGCATCGTCGTTTCCGGGTATGGGATAGTCTATCTCGTCCGGATCACAGTTCGTGTCGACGATCGCGACGATAGGCACTCCAACCCGCTTGGCTTCGTTTACCGCATTCCTCTCCTTGGAGGGATCTACGATAAACAGCGCTCCAGGAATCCTCGTCATCTCCTTCACGCCGCCCAGCAACCGGTTTAGGTGCGCCATCTCCTTCTCAAGCTTCAAGACCTCTTTCTTTGGCAATCGCTCGAAGTCGCCCCTGGATTTTCGATCTTCGAGGCGAACAAGATAATCGATCCGAGACTGAATAGTCGAGAAATTGGTCATCATCCCACCCAGCCACCGCTGATTCACAAAGAACATGCCGCAACGCGTTGCCTCTAGCTGCGTTGACTCCTGCGCCTGCTTCTTGGTGCCAACAAAAATGATGTCCTCGCCCCCCTCAACCACACCACGGACAAAATCGCAAGCCTTGCCGAGTAAGCCAACCGTCTGTTCCAGGTCAATGATGTGAATGCCATTGCGCTGGCTGAAGATATACTGCTTCATCTTTGGGTTCCAGCGCGCAACTTGGTGGCCAAAATGGACCCCGGACTCCAAGAGTGCCTTCATTGATATTGGCTCTGCCATATCGAAACCTACATCCTCTCCGATATCGTGTCGCTCAACGCGCCATGAATCCAAGTCGACTCGCAGTCGCGAGCAACCGCAACACAGTTTAGCATAGGCAACTGCAAAAGACAATAGCTCATCAGTGATCCTGCGAGCGCGATCGCTCGCCCCCTCCGGTCGCCGTAACGTGTCGCCCAATGCGAGGAGTGTACAACGCCAATCGCCTCACAGCGACCATCTTACAGATAACCACACAGCTTCATGCCCCTCGGTCATCCCGGTCCACACTTGACAAGGTTACGCTCAGATGCTATGGTGTTCATAGTTGGCACTCGTCTATCCGGAGTGCTAACCGACCGGGACCAATACGGCGTCCCAGAGTCGTGGGGCGTCTCTTGTTGAGGTGTGATGTGCCGATCTACGAATACGAATGCGCGGCGTGCAACTCGATTTTCGAGAGGCGTCAGCGATTCGACGAGGAGCCGATAGCTGCTTGCCCTGAATGTGAAGGAAGGGCGCGGCGCGTTATCCATTCTGTTCCTGTCCTGTTCAAAGGCAGCGGCTTCTACTGCACCGATAACGGTCGGGGATCAAAGGACGACTCAGGACCCAAAACTGACGATGCGGCAGAAAAGGTAGGGGCCAAGTCGAAGGAAGGGACAGAGCCGAAGGCTGAGGCCAAGGTGGCGACTGAATCCAAGGAGAGCACTTGAGGGCTGTTGTCCAGCGGGTGTCCCGTGCCTCTGTTTCCATCAAGGGGCAGGACGTAGCCAGGATTCAGCAAGGTATTGTGGTCCTCGTGGGAGTCGCCGCTGGTGATTCCGAGACAGATGCCCGCTATTTGGCCGACAAGATCGCCAACCTGCGGATCCTCCCCGACGAAGCAGACAAATTCAACCTCTCCGCCCTGGATACCGGCGGGGAGGTTTTGGTTGTAAGCCAGTTTACCCTCCTCGCCGACACCCGCAAAGGGCGTCGCCCGAGCTTCGTCGGTGCCGCTCCACCGCAGGACGCGGAGCCCCTGATCGATGCGTTCGTCGGTTTCCTGCGCGACGCCGGGCTCACGGTCGATACCGGACGCTTTCAGGAACACATGCTGGTCGAGATCCATAACGACGGGCCCGTGACCATCGTCATCGACAGCTACGAGCGGTCGAAGCCGCGCCGCCAGTCGTAACCTCAGCCGCCTTCCGCCGACTTGCAGACGCTACCCCTCTGTGGCGCCTGAACTGCAGCCAACCTACCCTTCAGGACTAACCTTGGGCGGCACGCCTGAACTTGGCGGCCCGATTGGCGATTGAGGCCGCCACAGCGCCCGCGGGAATCCCGCCGTCTATGTTGACAACGGCCAATCCCAGAGAGCAGGATTGCAGCATGGCCATCAGGGCTCCAATGCCCTTCTCGCCCAAACCATATCCGGTGGAAGTCGGCACGGCAATTATCGGAACATCCACCATCCCGGCAAGCAACGTAGGCAGCGCCCCCTCCCTCCCTGCAACGACCACGATCGTGTCCACGTCTCTTGATATCATCTCCCTCAAAGGAGAAAGCACCCTGTGAACCCCCGCTGCACCAACGTCATAGGCAGCCACCACCTCGCATCCCATCTCTGAAGCCATCACCTCGGCCTCCTCAGCGACCGGAATGTCCGAGGTGCCGGCAGCGATCACTCCGACCCTCCCGCCTGTGGCCCTGCCTGCTGAGCCTTCCTTCCTGATCACAACCGTCCTTCCCCGCAACTCGAACAGCTTGTTCTCACCTTCCATAGTGAGCGCCTTCAGCGCCTCCACATGGTCTTCAGAGACGCGGCTTATGATCACTCGTTGCAACTGGGTCAGCGCCTGCTCGACAATTCTCGCCACATCCCTCGGTAACTTGCCATCTGCGATCACCACCTCGGGGGCACCATGCCTCATCTCCCGACCAACGTCCAGTCTGGCCAGATTGCCCACATCCTCCACGGCCAGCAATCTCAGCGCTACTTCGGCTTCCTCCAGCGACACTTCCCCCCTTGCGAGCTTCTCCAGAACCTCTCTCAGCACAACGGCCTCCCCAGCTTATCAGTACGCATAACAGGCGTACAAGCAGTATACTAGGCCTCGTCAATGAATAGAAGAGCGCTGTGAATGCGGAGCGACGCCCAGCGCTGCCCCTGAAGACCCCTTGATTGACAGTCACCAGCTTCGCCTGATAAGCTAATCCTAGCTGATTGAGCTGGTAGTAAAGGAGGACTGAATGGTCGGCATCACCTCTTATGGAGCTTATGTACCCCTTTGGCGGCTGAAACGGGACGCTATATCGAAGGGATCGCGCGGCGAAAAGGCCATCCGCTATTTCGACGAGGACAGCACGACGATGGCCGTGGCCGCCGCGCTTGACTGCCTGAAAGGCCATGACCTAGCTGCAATAGACGGGTTGTTCTACGCCACGACCACAGCGCCCTACAAGGAGAAGCAGATCGCGACGACTATTGCTGCTGCGGCCGATCTGAGGCAGGATATCGCAACGGCTGACTTCACCAACTCCCTGAGGGCAGGAACAACGGCCTTGAGGGCGGCGCTGGATGCAGTGAAGGCCGGATCAGCGAAGCAGGTGCTCGTGGTGGCATCCGACTGCCGGATGGGTGCCCCTGGAACCGCCTTCGAGCAGAACGTGGGCGATGGCGCCGCAGCGGTACTCGTTGGCGATTCCGCTGTCGCCGCGAACATAGAGGCGTTTCATACCATATCGAAAGAGCTTCACGACGTGTGGCGAAGCGAAAGCGATACCTACATCAGAGCTTGGGAGGACCGGTTCGCCAACGCCATGGGCTATCGTGACACTGTAGCAGAAGTGGTCACTTCACTTCTGCAGAAGGCCAACCTGACACCGGCAGACTTTGCCAAGGCTGTCTTTGCCTCTCCCAACCCGAGGATTATTGGAGACCTTTCCAAGAAGCTGGGCATTGACCCCAAGACGCAGGTGCAAGACCCGCTGTTCGACGTAATGGGGAACACGGGAACTGCCTTTCCGCTGATGCTGCTGGTTGCAGCATTGGAGGAAGCGAAGGCCGGTGACCGCCTGCTGCTCACCAGCTACGGCAATGGTGCCGATGCTTTCGTGCTGACCGTGACTGAGCACATCGAGAAGATCACGGAGCGAGCCGGCATGAAAGAGAACCTGGCGAAGAAGCGGATTGTTGATGACTACAGAGCTTATCTCCAGTGGCGAGAGCTGCTGGTCTTCGAAGCGCAGCCGACGCCTCCCGGCGGGCACATATCCGCAGTGGCACTGTGGCGAGATCGCAGTCAAATATTCCCGCTGCACGGTCTCAAATGCAAGTCCTGTGACAACCTCCACTTCCCGCCGCAAAGGGTATGCCCGAAGTGCAGGTCGAAGGACCAGTTCGACGAGGTGAGGCTGTCGGACAGGAAGGGCAAGATCTTCACCTTCAGCGCGGACTACATCTGCAGCCGGCAGGAGGCGCCCAGGGTTACGGCGATCATCGATTTTGACGGCGGCGGGCGCATGGCTACGATGATGACCGACAAGGTGCTCGAGGAGATATACGTGGGGATGCCGGTGGAGTTGAGCTTCCGGAAACTGGTCAGTCAGAACGGATTCCACAACTACTTCTGGAAGTCTATGCCGATCAGGTCTTTGACCGATACGAATGGAGGGAGCAGATAATGCCTGGCATTAAAGACAGAGTTGCAGTGGTCGGTATGGGCTGCACAAGGTTCGGAGAGCTGTGGGACAAGAGCGATCAGGACTTGATGGTAGAGTCATGTCACGAAGCTCTGGCGGACGCGGGGATTGACCTGAAGGAGATTCAGGCAGCCTGGCTGGGCATTCAGGGTGCGGAGACAGGGTCCTCAGGGTGCAGGCTGGCTCGGGCACTCAAGACGGACTATATACCCGTCACCAGAGTGGAGAACTACTGTGCCACCGGCATTGAGGCTTTCAGGGGTGCCGCCTACGCCGTTGCCGCCGGCATATACGATATTGTGCTGGCATGCGGAGCCGAGAAGCTGAAGGACTCTGGGACCACAGGGCTTACCCAGATGGGAGGAGAGCCGCAGTTCGGTGCCTGGGTATGGGCTCCGATCGTGGCACCGGCCAGATTCGCTCTCTCTGCGACACGCTACTTTCACGCCTACGGCTTGACGCCAGAGGAAGGCAAGCAGATGCTGGCCAGAATAGCGGTCAAAAACCACCACAACGGCAGCCTCAATCATAGAGCTCATTTCCAGCGCGAGATAACCATCGAACAGGCAATGAATGCTCCGATGATTGCCTGGCCACTGGGACTGTTCGATTGCTGCGGGGTGAGCGACGGCTCCGCCGCCGCGATCATCACCCGCCCGGATATCGCCAAGCGCATGAAGGATGACTACATCGTCGTCAAGGCGCTCGGAATATCCGCCGGCGCGGGAACACAAGGGGTGATGGCCGACGACTACGACTTCATCCACATAGACGAGATCGTCAAGGCCGGCAAGATGGCCTATGAAGAGGCCGGCATAACTGATCCCCGCAAAGAGGTCGATATTGCCGAAGTCCATGACTGCTTCACTATCACCGAGGTCCTAATCTGCGAGGACCTCGGCTTCACTCCCAGAGGCAAGTACAAGGAAGATATCGAAGCAGGCACCTTTGACATGGGCGGAGAGGTAGCAGTCAATATCGATGGTGGGCTGAAATGTTTTGGCCATCCCATTGGAGCAACCGGGCTGAGGATGATCTTTGAGTTATACCTCCAGCTTCGGGGCCAGGCGGGGCCACGGCAGTTGAAGAACCCGAGGATCGGCGTTGCTCAGAACTACGGGGGCCTTCCCGGCGGTGGGATCTCCGGTATGGCCATTGTGGGGGCCAGGGACTAGGCACGAAACCAGTCAGCATGCCGCGGGATCGACAGATAGTGAGTGCGCGCAGGCCACGCTGTCTGCCGATGCAACGCAGTCTCCAGACAGCGAATTGTGGGGGGCAGCTAATACCAGGAGCCGCGCCCCCCACAAAGACGGGATTTCCGCTCCCCGCAGACCATTTCAACGTAGCCTCTGCGCCACGCCTGAAGCAGTGGTATGCGCAGCAGGAACCGGTCAGTCGCGCCCCCCCCCCGACATTCCGAGGCATAGGCCCGGCGGGAGCCGTTTCCGTCCTGGACGTGCTGAGCGGGCCAGCGACCGCCGGCCTGAACAAGTGCCCTGGAACAACGATCAGCCATTCGAGCTGTACGATATCAGAAATGGTATACTGTGCCTCATCCAGCAACACAACGGAGGACCGTAGATGCCGATGGACGCCAACCGCATCCTGATTATCGATCCGCAGCCAGCCGGTGTGTCAGGGGACATGATGGTTGGGGCATTGCTCGACCTCGGAGCCGATCCTGAGAAAGTGATTGAGGCGATGCAAACGCCCAGACACTGCTTGAGCGGTTGTGATGACCTGAAGATTGCAGTCACGGAGACCTCCCGGAGAGGAATTCGTGCAAAGAGAGTAGAGGTCAATCTCCAGGAACAAAACCCGGGAAGGCCGGCCGGTGAACTTCGAGAGGCGCTGTCCAACTGCCTGAGAAGGCTGGAGGTCTCGGAGAGAGCAAAGCGGTTCGCCGAGGAGGCAATCGGCATCATCATCTCCGCCGAGACAAGCGTTCACGGCAGAGGCGGGAAAGAGGTCCATCTGCACGAGACCGCTTCTGCCGACACTCTGGCTGACGTCATCGGCTCGGCCGTCGCCCTGGACAACCTGGGCCTCCTTGCCCGCACAGTGGTATACTCGACACCAGTCGCAGTGGGAGGCGGCCTGTTTGCGTTCTCCCACGGAACCGTCTCATCCCCAGCTCCGGCCACGCTGGAAATACTCCGATCGGCAGGACTTCACATGGTCGGCGGCCCGGTGGAGGCGGAACTGGCAACCCCCACAGGGGCCTCGCTCCTGACCGCGCTGGCCCCCGAACCGGTCCGGTTCTACCCACAGATGAAGCCAACCAGCGTTGGCTACGGCGCAGGATCGAGGGACTTTGCGGAGATGCCCAACGTTCTGAGGATGGTCCTTGGAGAGCCGGTTTCATACGGGTTCTCAAACGACGATGTCTATGTCATTGAGACAAATCTCGACGACGCCTCCGGGGAGGTAATGGGGCATGCGATGGACAGATTGTTGCGTGAAGGAGCCAGAGACGTGAGCGCAATCCCCATGTTCGCCAAAAAGGGGAGGCCTGCCTACTGCATCCGAGTGATAGCCGACGCCACCAATGTGGAAAGCATGTCGAGACTCCTGATAGAGGAGACAGGCACCCTGGGTGTGAGATTCCACCGCTGCGAGAGGCGCACCTTGGCTCGCGAGTTCATTTCCGTCGATCTCGCGTTTGAGGATGCGACTGAACTGATTAAGGTGAAAGTCGCCAGAGGGACGGAGGGCTCGATCGTGCAAGTCAAGCCGGAGTACGACGACGTAAAGAGAATCGCTGACAGTACCGGCAAGCCCTTCAGGGAAATCGAGGCCCTGGCAAGAAAGCGAGCACTGGAAGCACTCGCTCGTGCATAAGGCTGCGAAGCGTGCGACAAGACGATCTATGTCCGGCGGGGAAGTCTAGGCGCCTGCGGCCCAAGTGCGACGCCGCTCCGGCCTAGCGTCTCAGACTCCCCACTACATGTCAAGATCCAGGCTCATATCCAGCGCTGTTGCCGAATGCGTGAGCGCGCCCACCGATATGAGATCGACATCCACTTCCGCGACGGAACTGATGTTGACCAGGCTGATCCCTCCCGAAACCTCGAGCGGGACCCGCCCCTCGGCCAACTCTACCACCCTGCTGATATCGTCGATGCTCATGTTGTCCAGCATTATTATGTCCGCCTTGCCAGCGATAGCCTCGAGAGCCTGCTGAACGGACTGGGCTTCCACCTCAACCTTCAAAGTGATGGGAGCATGCTCCCTAACTCTCCTGATCGCTTCCCCCAACTCCATTCCACACGAACGGAGGGCTTTCTGGTGGTTGTCCTTGATTATGATGCCATCGCTGAGGCTGAGGCGATGATTATGTCCACCACCGACTCTCACGGCATACTTCTCGAGCATCCTCAAACCGGGGGTCGTCTTCCGGGTGTCCATGATCACTCTCTTGGTGCCGGCAATCGCCTCCACGTACCGCGCTGTCTCGGTTGCGATGCCGCTGAGCCTCTGCACGAAATTCAGGGCTACCCGCTCTGCCCGGAGAATGCTCGCCACCCTGCCTTCGACTGTAGCCAGCTTATCCCCAAGACGCAGTCTGCTGCCATCTGCAACCAACTCCCGCACCACCAAATCCGGATCCAGCCGACGGAAGACCATGGCCGCTATCCCAATGCCGGCCAAAACGCCTTCACCTTTCGCAATCAAGTGGGCTTTGCCTTTCATCTCGACTGGAATGAGCGCTTCGGTAGTGACATCACCCAGGCCCAAGTCCTCGGCCAGAGCCGCGTCTATTATCGGCTCAACTTGCTTTCCTAAAATCGTCATTGCCTCACTCATGCGACCACCCTCACAATGCAGCTAACTGTCGGAGGCCAGGACCGCATGTCCTGAAGCCACCCGTCGCGAACGTAGTATACCATACTTGAGGCAGGCTGTTCGACATTGCCCACTCCTCCCTTCGGATCCCCCGCCCATGCTGTGGGCCCGGGCCCTCATTGCGTGGCCCAGTCCGACTCGACCAGGCTAATACTCGAAAACGCAGTCGTCATCGTGCCAAGTCGGCCGGATGCTAACCGCCCTTTCTGAACACAATGTGCCTGCGCCACGCATCTGAAGTCTCAGGAAAATCTGACCTGAAGTGAGCCCCCCGACTCTCCGTCCTGATCAAAGCAGCCTCAGCAATCAGCCGCCCCGCCAGCACCATGTTCGCCAGCTCATGGGAAGGGCGGTCGGTGGGCACCTTGAGTCTCCGTTCCCAGGCGGCCAAGATGTCGGCAGCCTCCTTCAAACGGTCCCCAGAGCGAAGGATACCGACATTATCCCATAGCAGCGACTCGAGCGCCGTCTGGCTGAGCGGGATCGACGGATCAACACCCGAGTCCCGCTCCGTCAGACAGATGACCTCCTCAGTCACGGGACCTGCGGGGTCAACCTGCTGCTTGGTCCTTTCCACGATCCGCTTTCCGAACACCAACACCTCAAGCAAGGAGTTCGACGCCAGGCGATTGGCCCCATGCACACCGGTGCATGCCACCTCCCCGCTGGCAAACAGGCCAGCCACGCTGGTCTCTCCCCAGTAGTTGGTCTTGACGCCACCCATCGAATAGTGAGCCGCCGGTACAACAGGAATCATCGAGGACGTAATGTCTAGGCCGTGATCAAGACAGAACCGGTAGATCTTGGGGAAACGAGTTGAGACCACACGCGCCGACAGGTGCGTCATGTCAAGGAAGACCCAATCCGTTCCCGTCTTCTTCATTTCGGCGACGATGGCGCGAGCGACTATATCTCTAGCCGCCAGGTCCCCTACCTCCGTGTATTCAAGCATGAAGCGGTCTCCCTGCGCATTGCGCAGTATCCCCCCTTCTCCCCTCATAGCCTCGGAGATGAGAAACAGGGGAACCCCAGGGAGACGCAACGCAGTAGGGTGAAACTGGAGAAACTCCATGTCCACGATCTCCGCGCCAGCTTCATAGGCCAATGCAATTCCGTCACCAGTCGCGATATCAGGATTCGTGGTCGTTCGGTACAGCCGCCCTACGCCGCCAGCAGCCAGAATCAGGAATCGGCAGCCGAATTCCTCAAGAGATCCTGAATGACTATCAAGTGCCACTACCCCACAGGCACACCCCTCTTGCACGAGAAGCTCCGTAGCAAGGCAGTGTTCCAGTATTGTGATCTTTCTCGAAGCGCGAGCTGCATCACTCAGCGTTGTCTCGATACGCTCCCCGGTGGCGTCGCCTCCGGCATGCAGAATCCGAGGGACTGTATGAGCGGCTTCCTTGGCCAAGGCGATCTGGCCATCGACCGTGTCGAACGGAACCTCCAACCTTACAAGGTCGGCAATCCGATCGGCAGCTTCATCGCTTAGAATACGTACCGCTTCCGGATCACAGAGCCCGGCGCCAGCGGCCATTGTATCTTGATAGTGGAGATCGGGAGAGTCAGCGCTGCCAATAGCTGCAGCGATGCCGCCCTGAGCTCGTTTCGTGTTGCACTCGTCGATGCTCCCCTTCGTCAGGATGAGCACGCTGCCCACCTCCTGCGCGAGCAGAGCATCGTAAAGTCCGGCTATGCCACTCCCGATGATTATGTAGTCGTACTTCTTCACTCCAGACCCCGGCGCCGGTATTGTGATTCTGTGGCTCAGTGGAACAGCACTTGCGCCACATCTTGGCCCCGCAGATGGATCAATGTCGCAGTTCGCGGGCGGCGTCAGACAGTTTCCATCGCCCAAGCCACCGTGATATCCTCTGGACTGCAGCGCGTAGCCGGGGGATAATCGCTGACGGTCTGTGTTTTTCCGCGCCAGTCCCAAGCCATCTGATCGTTTCTCCCAGCCAATTTGAGCAATCCCCGGCCCAACGAAACACGATCGGATACTTGGCTGATAGGTTAATCCATTGCACGCAGAGTGTCAACGAGTGGAGGCACAAGCGACCAGCAGGCCTCGGGGAGAGCCGTTGTCTCAGTGGTCGCACTCGGCCAGAAGCGTCACGTGCGCCCCATCAAAGTGGGGGAGGAGCAATCCGATGCAGGCGAGGTGTGTTGCGGCGCCCGCTGGAAAAGCCAGCCGCGCTCCGATGTCCAGTCCGGCATCACTGGATCACGGCTGATTCACTAGGCTCCGCGCCAGACTGGCTTGCAGAGACAATGGGCAGCTCCACAACGAATGTGGTGCCTTCCCCAACCTTGCTCATGGCGTACAGCTTGCCTCCATGGTTCTTGACGATACCGCGGCAGATGCTGAGGCCCAGCCCCGTACCTTTGCCAGCCTCTTTTGTCGTGAAGAAGGAGTCGAATATCCTCTTTAGGTCTTCCTCAGGGATACCCGGCCCGTCGTCGGTGAAGATAATGCGGATGACTTCGCCTTCCCGTTCAGTCTTGATACACAGCTTTCCCTCGCCGCGGGCCTCCGTCATGACCTGTTCAGCGTTGGTCACGATGTTCACCAAGATCTGCTGTATCTGATGAAAGTCTGCCATTGTTCTGGGAAGAGTGGGGTCCAGCTCCAGTGACAGCTCGATGTTATTGACTCTCAGGCGGTAGGCGTGCAGTTCGGTACTCTTCTCGATGACCTCATTGATGGAGATAAGCCGCCTCTCGGGGCTGTGCCTTCGAGCAAAAGAGAGGAGGTTTCCTGTGATCCTGGTAGCGCGCTGAGTCTGTCCGTAGATGGTCTCCAGGTCCTTCCTTATCGATTCATCCAGGCCTTTCCGCGAAGCAAGGAACTCGGCGTACGCTTGGACCGCCGACAGTGGGTTGTTCAGCTCGTGAGCAACGCCCGCCGCCAACTCACCAACAGCAGCCAGCCGGCCAGCCAGGTGGACCTGCTCTTCCATCCTCTGTTTCTCTTCTTCCGCCTCCTTGCGCTCCGTGACGTCTCGGAAATTGACGACAATTCCCGCCACGACAACGTCGTCCATCAAGTTCTTGCTGATAGCTTCCACAGTGCGCCACGAACCATTCAGGTGACGAAAGCGCGCTTCAATAGTTATGGTGGAGCCAGGATCCTCAATAAGCCGAGAGAAGGCGCCACCGACAATCACCGCTTCATCCGGGCTTACATATTCAACAAGGTTCTTCCCAAGCTGGCTCTCCGGTGGGTACCCCAACAGTCGTTCCACCGACGATCCCGCATACCGGATGGTTCCGTCGGCATTCAGGACGTAGATGCCATCCGAAGAATTCTCCACGAGCGCGCGGAAGTACTCATCCTTGTATTCAAGCTCCAGCTCTGCCCTCTTTCGAAGCGCGCTCTCTCGGAGGAACTCTCGCAGCCTCCTGAGTGCCAGGATCTCGAGTGCCACCACCATCAGGGCGGCAGTGATGACGAGCTCACCCAGATACCAGATCTCGTATTGACCGGCCCACTCGATGAACCGTTCGAAGAGGCGAAAGACGGATGCCACCACGAAAAGCATGGCACCGATCATGTAGACGACTGCCCTTTCGCGGAAGGCCCTTGTCCTTGCCCAGTGAGTCTTCTCTAGCTTCTGAATCATGATTCTCATTCAGATCATTGGAGCCGATCTCGATACTGCCTCCCTATCTTGACGTTAACATGCGCCACGCGCAGAAGACAATGTGCATTTATGGCTACTCTTGCAGGGAATATAGTACTACGCCTGCCCCCAGCAGCCAGTTGCGGGTCGATCCGGTGAGGGTCCCCCCATCCAAAACAGCCGCATGCTCCGGAGGACCTCGCCAAATATGACCTTCGACGGGGCGCAAGAGGTCTTGCACGTGCCGCCAAATCGAGGTACAGTTAGCGGAGGGGAGCCTCCCCCGAATGGCTCACCACACTAGTCCCTGAATCTGCGGGGGAGAAGCAGACGCTTGGATATTCAACATTTGAGCCTGGCCAATTTTCGCAACTACACGCGACTTGAACTCGACTTGCCATCACGAGTGACGGTGCTCCAAGGGGAGAACGCCCAGGGCAAAAGCAATCTTCTGGAAGCTGTCTATCTCCTGGCAACCAGCAGGTCGTCGCGCGCTGGCGCTGAGAGTGAACTCATCAACTGGTCAGCCTACGAAGAGACTGCTGCCGTTTCACGAATTGCGGCTGACATACGAAGGGATAACAGGCTTCTCCGCCTTGAGATCGCGCTCATGGCAAAGACCTCGGCCATTCAGGAGGCTCCAGACTCCTTCATCCGGGGGCGGATTCCGGCCAAGGCCGCGCCCGTCCACAAGCGAGTGAGGGTCGACGGTGCGACACGACGCATCGCCGACCTGGTAGGCCAAATCAATGTGGTTGCCTTCAGTGTCCATGACATCGATCTGATCGGTGGAGAGCCAGCCCTTCGTCGCCGCTATCTCGACATTGCCAATTCGCAGATCGACCGCCATTACATGCGCCAGTTGCAGCGCTTCAACAGAGTCCTCTGGCAACGCAACCGCCTCCTTCGTCGCATCCGAGAGAACGAGGCACAACCAGCCGAGCTCACATTCTGGGATGAGGAACTGGTACAGACCGGTTCGTACCTGGTTGAGCAGCGAGGGCTGACGATAGCCGCGCTTTCCACCTTGGCCGGAACCATCCACGATGAACTCAGCAGTGGCCAAGGCAGGCTCAGCCTCGTCTACAAGAGGAGTATTGACAAAGCCAACCCAGGAGAAGGCTCGGCCACCGACGACATACCTCAACGTTTCAGCCAAGCGCTACGCGCGGCGCGACACAAGGAACTGGCTCAGGGAATGTCGTTGGTAGGCCCGCATCGCGACGACATCAGTTTCCTGACCGATGAAGTCAATCTTGGAACCTACGGTTCCCGGGGGCAACAGAGAACGGCCACTCTCTCGCTCAAGCTCGCTGAAGCTCAGTTCATGTTCGGCGTGACAGGAGAACATCCCATTCTGTTGATGGATGATGTCCTATCCGAACTCGATTCGCAGCGGCGCAGCCAAGTGCTCCGCTCCATCGCCGAGTATGAGCAGGTACTCATAACCACTACTGACTTAGATCGCTTCGAGCCAGGCTTCTTGGAGCAGGTGGAACTCCTCAAAGTGACCGATGGGCAGGTTCGCCCCCTGACCGCCTAGACGGCGGCCTTCTGCCCAGTCTTGCTGCAGAATCTGATGACCTCGGCGAAATTACTGATCCTCGACTGGTTGTTGGTCTCAAGGATGCCGTCGTAGGTTAGGCTAATCCACGGCTTCCCATGGTTCGCGCTGAGCTGCTCCGCCATCGCGGCAACTGTTCCCCCGGGCATACAGCCGTGCGGCATGACTGAAATCACCCCTGCAAACCTTGGATCCATGAGCCACTCAATCCCCGCGGCAGTGCTGAGGACCGCCTCGCCTCCGCACTTCGGAGACAGGTACTCGGCGGACAACTTCAGCATGTGCTTCGTGGAAGGCTCTTTGTCCCCAATGAAGTCTCTAAAATTCACGGCCACAGACTGCTCGACCCTGCTCAGGACGAACCGCCTGATGTGACCTTTGACAATCCTCATCAGGTCCCTGTCCCTGACGCCGTCCTCAATGTTCCTGTG
Organism: Dehalococcoidia bacterium; assembly: GCA_036446335.1. GTDB lineage: Bacteria > Chloroflexota > Dehalococcoidia > SZUA-161 > SZUA-161 > JAZFSU01. The sequence goes on from JAZFSU010000202.1 coordinate 17,746, forward strand.
AGTTACGTACCTGAACCATTCTCCGACAGGCGAAACCATGGCCTCCAGGCCCACCTTCTCACACTCCTTGACCAAGTTGCAGTTGCTGAACTTGTTCGACCGCAGATAGATCTCGCCGTTTATGCCAATGAGAGGCCTCCTGGGTTGGCTCGGATCGATCAACGACTTGAAAGCTGGAACAGCCTGCCTCAGAAAGTCGTCGAGGCTTGCCTTTTGGACCATAAGGTCAACCATCTTCGCCAGATACTCGTCGAAAACAGCCTCGGTCGCCCCAGCGGACTTCTCGTAGGGGCGGGTGCGCCAAAGCAGCTTCTCGAGATAGTCAACGACGACTATGCCCCGCCATGCCAGCCGCTCGAATCCTGAACCGAGGTTCCAGTCGTGGTAGCCGTTGTTGGACACGCTTGTCCGAATCGGGAAATCGAAGCCAAGGTCACGGAGGATCTTCACTTGCTCAACCGCGTATTTGCCCAAACGGCATGGCCCATATGCGCCAGCCATGAATCCCTCGACCTTTTGGAGGTCAGTCCCGTTCTTGTTCTCGCTCAGGAACTTCATGAACCCCCCAAGACTGACCCGGTACGGCAGGCATTCTTTGCCCGACGTTACCTGGTTAGCCTGGAGCAGACTCCTCTCGTCCGCGTCCGGGAGAACAACAGCCTCAACACCATAGGCGCGCATCGCCGCGCCCAGCGCCTTCGCATGCTCGCTCATGCTGGGCAAGAGCACAACCTTGCTCTCGTTAAACTTGGTGTAGGCAACCCGGCGAATATTCCTATCCCGCTCGCCAAGTTCCCTCGCCTTGTGAGAGCTGGCAAACCCTTTGATGGTATCCACAAAAGCCTCAATACGAGTAACCATGCCCGCCTCAGCGGCATGTTCGTCTATCTCCAGATGCCCCAGCGGCTTGCCCCCCATTATGTCCTCGACGATATTCAGGATGAACGAGTTCGGCCCGCACCCGAAGTTCGAGATCACGAGCCCGAACAACTGCGGATCCGCTGAAGTTATGGCGGCCGCCGCTATGTGCTTGCTTTCGTTGAACCAGTACGGGCGGTCCGAGTACTCCCCGACATCCACCGAGGCCAGCGGCATGAAGTCGATCGGCATCGGAACCACGCCGAGTTGCGCCAGCTTCTCTGCTATGCCCATGTTGGCCCCTGAATCTTGTGACATGTAGGACCTTGAGAAGACGACAACGCCCAGTTGGTTGTTCTCACGAAGTCGCTCCATAAGCTTCTTCCCAAGTTCCACCTGATCCGCTTCAAATCGCCTTTGGGCTGCAATGCCCTCAAGCGCGGCCTTTCGTCCCTTGCGCCTACTGAACCCCATCTTCGCCGCTACCTTGGTCAGGTTCTTGATCACGTCGTCGTCGCCCGCGCTGAAATCAATAGTCGGCACCAGCAACTTCTTCCCCAAGCCAAGGGCATTACGAATGATATAGGGCGACGCCTGAACCAGAGGACAGGTGTACTTCTGATTCTCGTCGCCTTCCTTCAGACCCATTCTGATAACACTGGGAAACAGGACATAGTCAGCGTCGTCAAGGACGACCGCATGTCCGTGGAGCAGCTTCAACGGGAAACAGCTGTCCGCGTACGCCAACTCTACCGCATGCTCGATGATCTGGTTGTTCGTCTTGCTCGACAGGACCGCCCTTGCCCCCAGGGTATTCAGAAAGCCGAGGAGAAGGGGAGCATAGTCATAGACCACCAGAGACCGTGGAATCCCAACCGACGGACCCCGACCCTCACCGTTGCGGTATTCACGAAACAGCAGCTTCTCGCGCTCATCAAAAGGTGTCTCCATCCTCTCGCGACTGACGGTGCTATCGTAGAGGTCGCACCGGCTGCCGTAGAACGTAGGCTTCTCCCCAGGAATCTCCATTCGACTTATCGTGCAGTTGTTGTCGCACTTCTTGCAGGTGAAATTGGACAACTTGTACTCGCTATCAATAACCTGCTGGAAGCCCTTGAACTTCGAATTGTCGCCCTCCATCTCCTCTTTCGCCAGAAGAGCGGCCCCTATCGCTCCGGTCACTTCCTTGTGCTCCGGCACCAGCATGGTCTTCCCATTGAGCGCCGCCTGAAAAGCGGAAACAACGGCCTCGTTGTAGAACACAGCCCCGGTCAGGATCACCTTGTCGCCCAGCCTCTTCGTGCCCAGCACCTTCGACAGATAGTTCCCTGCAATGGAGCTGGCGAGACTGGCGGTTATCACCTCCAGGGGCACACCTTCCTGCTGGGCCAATGCAACGGACTGCCCCATGAAAGCAGCGCACCTCGAACCCAAGTCGATCGTGTGGGGTGCCCGGAACGCGAGAGCCGCAAACTCGCCGTCACGCACGCGAACCCCCAGCTGTTCAGCCAGTTCGTCGATAAAGCTCCCGGTTCCAGCGGCACAAGCCTTGTTCATCTGATAGTCGACAACAACGCCGTGGCGCTTGATGACCAACTTCGAATCCTGGCCCCCGATCTCAATGATATCCGCGTCCGGATCGAGTTCCGCCGCGGCCCTCGTCTGAGCGGTGATCTCGTTCCTGATAATGTCTGCCCCAATGAAGCTACCCACCAGATACCTGCCCGAACCGGTTACCCCGACACCCGCTATTCGCGCGCTGCCTCCGACATCGCGATAGAGATTCCGGAATACATCCTGGATGACCTCCACCGGCCTTCCTGCCGTCATAAGATAGCTTTTGGCCACAACCTCGGTGCCGGACTCATCAACTATGACCGCCTTCGTGCTCGTGGAGCCAATATCGACACCCAGGTACCCGGTAAACGCCCTCTCAATCTTTGGCGACGTCCAGGCGTTGCTCTGGACGACCTTCTCAAGCCCCGGCATCTCGAAATAGCGCTGCCCGCTGTCCACATCCTCGAGAACCGCCACTCTCGAGTCCTTCTCAGAATCCCTCGCGAGCAGGCCGGAACCCAAAGCCTCCACGCAGGCGTAGTTCTCAGGTACAACAACGCTCACCTCACGTCCGTTTCGTCCTGAGAGCGCCTCGTCTAGCGACTTCTGCATGGCCCCGTTTGCCGCAACTCCGCCCACGAAGAATATAGGCTCCTCAAAAGCCCCTTTCTTGAGAGAAACCACCATTCGGGCAATGCTCTCACAAAGGGCGTACAGCATCGCCGACATGGGAATGCCCTTCTGTTGAAGGTGTATCAGATCCGTCTTGGCGAATACGCTACATCTGGCTGCAATTCGTGGCGGGCTATCTTCGCATTCAAGCGCCAGTCGAGAAAAGTCGTCCAGGCCAATTCCGATCCGATATGCCTGCTGTTCAAGGAATCTCCCGGTGCCTGCCGCGCAGAGGGGGTTGGAGGCCACGTGCCAAGGTTTGCGAAGACCGTCCTCGAGCGATATTACGTAGGAACTCTGGCCGCCAATCTGTATGATAGTCTTCGCCGCGGGATAGGAGTGGAGCAGGCCGGAAGCAATCGCGATGGAACTGCTGTACTCGGACCAGTTCAGCTCCTTGGGCATCACAGAGGTGCCCGAACCGGAGACACCAGCCGAGCTGATCGTTTGAAGATCGTACCTCTCGGCCACCCTGGCGATAATCGAACTGACCGCAGCCCTGGGGCTCGAAGCTACCCGCTCCGTGTCAAAGTGGACTCCGGCTCCATCATCATCGACAACAGCTATTTTGACGCAAACCGATCCGATATCCAAACCTATGGAGTGAGTCATCTCAAGGCAATTGTATCACATGTTAAGATCGTTTTGAAGAGCACAACGACACTTTTGGCGTCAGCTTGCGCCACTCTATACCATGCGGTCAGTATCAATACTTGCCTGTGTGGCGATCTCCGCCGGGGTCATCCCAGCATCATTGAATGGCGTCGTGAGGGCCCAGTTCCAGCACACGTGCTGACCAGTCACCAACTCGTGACTACGGTCAGCCCGGACTCAGAACCTGCTGCCCCCGCAACAACAATCCCAACCACACCGCCAAGCAGCGACCCAAGCACCAAGCACAAGACTGCGATCTTGAGCGCCCTGCGAATTGTCTTGCTTTCCCTAATCATACGTCGGCCTCCCATATCCTTCTGTCTTTGCTTCGACCAGCAATCCACGCGCCAACGCTCCACGTGCCGGACCGCACCGCGAGCGGCTTCATCACTGATAGTCTTGCTCGGTCAGATCCTTGAAAGGCGGTACCTCCGAGTCTTTGCGCAGGTGGTCACCCATGACCAAGAGCGAACATAGTGCAGCCAACGGGCACTCCGTACTGCAATACTCGCAATACCATTGCGCCATCTGCCCCAGACAGCTGGGTATCCTAATCTCTTTCGCCATGCCCAGCCTCCTTGCGCTCACCAGCGCCCAACCTCACTCTTCCAATGGACTATCGGACTATCATCAGGGTGATTTCGAATTATCAACCGCCAACAGTCCGTCGCCATCCATCAATAACACGGACTGTCGTTTTGTACCACTTTTCGTCAAGCTTGTCAACCCCCTGTAGGCGATTTTGCACACTTATGTGCAAACTGATTGCGATGGTTGAAAGCACCCGCGGGCTCCTGCAGCTTTGGGTAATCAAAAGATCAAAACAAAGGAGGTGCTCCGAATGCGAGATGATTGTATCGCTGTAGAACCGGGACTGCCTGGGGTGAGGGTGACACCAGAGAGAGGAGACAGAGCGAGAGATCAGGATAGTGGTAGAGTATCGGGGCAGGAGCGTTTTGTGTCCCCACTGTGGGGAAGCGTCGTCCAAGGTGCACAGCGCCGGATTCCAGAACAAGCTCGACAGGCGGTTGTGGGAAAAGCCCTGCTGCGCCGCCACGTCACCGGGACAGGCAGGCGACTCCTGCAGGCCACGGATGGAGCCGAGGTTCAGGGACTGGACGAGATTTCGGCATCACCAATCACAAGGAGGTCGCAACCAAAGCTGCATGAGGCCATCACACTCATTTGACGTGGAACCACGCCTGATCATCAAAACTCCCCGCTGCCCACACCGGTTATCAATGCCCAAGCTTGGTCCGAAAGCGCCACCATAAATCTCATGCCGGGTACCCCCACTGTTCGACCATCATGTTGACAAAC
>JAZFSU010000203.1:0-2934 GCA_036446335.1 Dehalococcoidia bacterium
CTCTCTGGTGAACAGCCTCGTGTCCAGCGCGACTTGGTCGTTTCTGGAACGTGCTGTGTGCAGCTTGGCTCCAACGTCGCCGATTCTCTCGATCAGCCGGGCCTCGATGTTCATGTGAATGTCTTCGAGCTCCTCCTTGAACTCGAACGTGCCCTGCTCGATCTCATCTCTGATGGACTCCAGCTCTTTCCGGATGAGGCTGGCATCCTCTTCCGTGATGATATCCTGTTTAGCCAGCATCCGGGCGTGAGCTATCGAGCCGGCGATATCGTGCCTGTACAGGCGCCAGTCGAAAGCCACGGACATAGTGTAGCCCTTGACTCGCTCGTCCATGCCCTTTTCGAAGCGGCCGCGGATGATCATTTGTCCTGTTCCAGTCCCTGCACCTGCGCTTGTGTCTTCACCGGCAGACCGTAGATCTGGATGAAGCCCACCGCGGCGCTCTGGTCGAACTGATCCGCCTCCTCGTAGGTAGCGAGGTCGTAGCTATACAGAGACTTCTCCGACTTGCGCCCGACGACGGTGGCATTCCCTTTGAACAGCTTCATTCGTATCGTGCCTGCGACGTGGCGCTGTGTGCTCTTGATGTAGGCTTTGAGGTCCTGATGAAGCGCAGAGAACCAGAGGCCGTCGTACACCAGATGGGCGTATTCCTGGGCTACCTTCTGTTTGAAACGAAGCTGGTCTCGCGAAAGCGTCATCTGCTCCAGGGCCATGTGGGCCGCGAGCAGCACCGTTGCCGCCGGAGCCTCGTACACCTCGCGGGACTTTATGCCCACAAGGCGGTTTTCGATGTGGTCGATTCTCCCCACGCCGTGCTCGCCGGCAAGGCCGTTCAGCTTCTCCACCAGGGCCACGCCGCTCATCTCGTGACCGTCCAGACTTCGGGGGAGGCCCTTTTCGAATCCGATCTCGACATAGCACGGCTCGTCTGGAGCATCATTGGGCGACTTCGTCCAGGTGAATACCTCCTCCGGTGGCTCGACCCAGGGGTCCTCGAGCACTCCGCACTCGATACTCTTGCCCCAGAGGTTCTCGTCTATCGAATATGGGCTTCTGACTGTGGCCGGCACAGGGATGTCGTGGCTCTTTGCGTACTCGATCGACTGTTCGCGCGTCATGCCCCACTCCCGCGCTGGCGCAACGATCTTGAGATCGGGCGCGAGGGCAGCGACACTCACGTCGAACCTGACCTGGTCGTTGCCTTTGCCGGTGCAGCCGTGAGCAACTGCCTTTGCCCCCTCCTGACGGGCGGTGTCCACCAGCAGCTTGGCTATCAGCGGGCGGGCGAGCGCGGTGGCGAGAGGGTATTGCCCCTCGTATATCGCGTCCGCCTGGAGGGCAGGGAACACGAAATCGCTGATGAAAGCCTCCTTCGCGTCCACGACCAGCGCCTTGATGGCTCCAACCTTCAACGCCTTCTGGCGAATTGACTCGTACTCTCGTTCCGCACCTATGTCTATGCTCAGGGCGATGACATCCATGCCGTACCTCTCGGCGATCCACTTGATCGCCACCGAGGTATCGACTCCACCGCTGTAGGCCAGCACTACTTTGTCATTCAATCAGGGTCCTCCGCGATCACTGCCGAAGCGAGTTCCCTTCATCAGCCGTGCTGCTTGGGCACACTCGTCGAAGCTGCATAACGCTCAGGGGAAGGAAGGAGCCCGGTCGGCAGAAGGCGTGCTACGCTATTTCTTTGCCGATCTCCGCCAGTACGGGCTCCAGGATCCCCAGCGCCTCGTTGACATCATTCGGCGTGATGTTCAGGGGCGGCATGAATCGAACGGTGTCGGCCTTTACGGGGTTGAGCAACAGCCCGCGCTGCAGACAAGATCTCACTACCCTGTCGGAGAGATCGTCCCGGAACTGCGCGGCTGCCAGGAGCCCGCGACCCCGCACGTCGACTATGAAATCGAATTTCGACTTGAGCTTCTGAAGGCCGGACATGAGTTCAGCCCCGACACGCTTGACCTCGTTCGGTATGTCATCTTCAATGATGAAATTCAAGGTGCCATAGCCGGCTGCACATGCCAGCGGGTTGCCACCGAACGTAGAGCCATGGTCCCCTGGGGCAAAGACGGATGCCTTCTCTTTGGCCAGGAACGCTCCGATGGCGACGCCTCCACCGAGTCCCTTGCCCAGTGTCATCACGTCGGGTTCTATGTCAAACTGTTGGTAGCCGAAAAGGGTGCCAATCCGCGCAATCCCTGTCTGCACCTCATCGAGAATGAGGAGTATGCCTTTCTCGTCGCACCAGGCACGCACCTTCTTGAGGTAGTCGTCGTCGGGTATTATGACGCCGCCCTCGCCCTGTATCGGTTCCAGCATCACGGCGCAGGTCTGAGCGGTGGTTGCCTCGCGGATTGCACCGATGCTGTTGTACTCCACGTTGATGAAGCCGTCGGGGGTCGGGGTGTAGGGTTCCTGGAACTTGGGTTGCCCCGTGGCGGCGGTCATGGCCAGCGTTCGGCCGTGGAAGGAGTTGAACGCGGTGATGACGACGTAGGCGCCGTCTAGGTGGAGCTTGCCGTATCTCCGGGCCAGTTTGACTGCACCCTCCGTGGCTTCGGTGCCGCTATTGCAGAGAAAGACCTTGTCGAGACAGCTGTTCTCGACAAGAAGTTCGGCCAGCTTTATCTGAGGAACAGTATAGAACTGGTTCGACGTCTGGATGAGAGTCTTTGCCTGCTCGACTATGGCGCTCACCACTGCCGGGTGGCAGTGCCCCAGGCTGTTCACTCCCCAGCCTGCCGTGAAATCCAGGCACTCCTTCCCGTGTTCGTCCCACACCCGCGCTCCCTGGCCCTGAACGATGGTCAGGGGCATGCGTTTGAACGTGGGCATGAAGTACTTCTTCTCGAGGCCCTGCCATTCAGACATTGTCCTACCCTGACCTTATTCGGTGCTGGTTTCTTCGATTGTTCCCAACAG
>JAZFSU010000204.1:0-6006 GCA_036446335.1 Dehalococcoidia bacterium
CGGCCTCATTCTAGCACCGGCCTGACTACGCCGCAACCAACTTCGAGTGTCACGCCGACCGAAGTGCGAGTCATCTGTGAGCAGCAGGACTCGCGGCACGCTCAAACCCTGGCCTGTTGTGTGAACGGTCCAAATCAGTTAAAATCGTGGCCAATAATCGCTCGGACACCGGTTCTTCGCCGCCGCAGCCGGGCTCTGTCCTCGCAGGCTGGCTTGCCTGGGTGAGACGCAGTGAAGCGTAGCGATCCAGTCCAAACCGCGAAGTCGCGGCGGGCACGGTGCCCTGACCTGCAGGCCTGATAAATCCAATTCATGGAGGTCGAAATGACAAAAGTAGCCGGGTGCACCCTCGTCGGCAGAGCCCTGAAGAACGAAGGAGTGAAGGCAGTGTTCACTCTCAGTGGCGGACTGGGCGGGATATATGATGCGTGTGACGATGCAGGAATAGAGCTCATTGACATGAGACACGAGCAGGCCGTAGCCAACGCGGCGACCGGCTACGCCATGGCCACAGGCAAGCCAGGCGTGGCCATGGTCACATCCGGACCTGGCGTGATCAACATGGCGTCGGGCATGGCTGCCGCATTCAATACTCATACGCCCGTAATCGGAATTTGCAGCCACACGCCCTATTGCTACGAGGGAATGGGCTGCATCCAGGAGTTCGACTCCAAAGACATGTATCGTTCAATCACGAAATGGACTGGATATTGCACATCCACGCGACGAGTACCGGAGTATATGGCTACGGCCTTCAGGCATGCCGATACCGGACGCAAGGGGCCCGTCCTGGTCGACCTCACGGACGACGCGCTGATGCTGGAGGTCGAAGAGGACCAAGCGCCGATTATCCCGCCACATTCCTACAGGACCACAGCGCGCCCGTATGGAGATCCGGAGCTGGTCAAGAAGGCCACCGAGTGGTTGCTGAAGGCCGAGAAGCCGGCAATACTTGTCGGGACGGGAGTCATACGGTCAGGCGCATCGAAGGAACTCATCGAGTTCGCCGAGTTTCTCAATGTGCCTGTATGCTGTGACATCGGTGGGAAGGGAGCCATCCCGGACGACCACCCGCTCAACGGAGGCCCCATCGGCATGGGCTTCGCAAGCATAGCGGGGGCAGATGTGCTTCTCGCCATCGGGGTCAGATTCCAGGAGGTGTTGGACTTCGGGACCGGCGACATGTACGCTCCCGACGTAAAGGTTGTCTCTGTCGACATCGAGCCTACGGAGATCGGCCGAAACAGGACCATCGCACTCGGCATATGGGGAGACGCCAAGGCCGTGCTCAGCCAGCTGATCGGGTCCGCGAAGGAAATCCTCGGCCCGAACGGGCCCCGACGCGAGGAAACGGAATGGCTGGGCACTGTGAAAGGCATGGCAAAAGCGATTCACGACGGGCTGCAGGCCGACGCCTCCAGCTCAGCGAAGCCCATCGACCCAAGACGGCTGGGCAAAGATGTCTGTGAGTTCCTGGGCAGGGACTCCTGCATAGTAATGGATGGAGGAGACATAAACGCTCACGTCACCCCGCTCCACGTTGCCACCTTCCCCGGCAGTTTCGTGTCAGGGCAGGGAGGCACGCTCGGACATCTGGGCGGGGGCATCCCGTTTGCCATAGGCATCAAGACCGCATGGCCGGACAAGAGAGTCCTTGTTATCGAGGGTGACGGCTCCTTCCTGTTGAACGGTAGCGAGATCGACACAGCGGTGAGACACAAGAAGCCCATAGTCGTCGTCATCAGCAACGATTGCCAGTGGGGCATGGTCAGGCACTTCCAGCAGCTCGAGCAGTGCAAGGACCTCTGCTCCAAGCTGAGCGAAGACATGAGATATGACAAGTACGCTGAGAGCATGGGAGCTTATGGAGAGATCGTTACGGAGCCTGAGGAGATAAAGCCCGCCTTGCAGCGAGCGTTCGACTCCGGACTGCCGGCGGTGCTCGACGTGAGGACCGATCCCGCCGTCATGAGCTTCGCAGACTTCCGAGGGTCCCGCCTCAGGGTCAAGCTTGCCGAGATATACGGGTAGGAGGCACAGAAAGAGCGAATAGGCTTGCCGGGCAGGCTCACGGCTCTACCAGGATCTTGCCGCCCTCGCCCCGCGTGGCTTTCCCGAAGGCCTCGTTGATGTCGCTCAGTGGCATCTTGCAGGTCAGCAAGGGAGCCACGTCGATCTTTCCCTGCCTTATCAAATCGAAAGCCGTAACGTAGTCGCCCGTACCGAAGCATTGCGATCCTTTGACCGTGAGCCCCTTCAACACGATGTCACTGAACTGGATTTCGACCGCGGGAAAGCAAATCGCAGCGACAACGATCGTTCCGCCCTTCCTCACCAGAGCTACCGACTGCTGTGACGTCGAGACAGTCCCCGCGCACTCGAATACGACGTCCGGCCCCCTCCCGCGTGTCAGCTCAAGTATCCTGTCTACAGGATTGGCGACAGTTGCGTCTATGACCTCGTCCGCCACATCCCTGGCCAGCTCGATCCTGTGCCGGCTTATCTCTGCACCATATACCGTTTTGGCCCCGCACACTCTTGCCACTCGCGCCACAAGCTGCCCTATCGGGCCCAGCCCAAGCACGGCAACGGTATCTCCCTGCTCGACTCCTGACAACCTGACAGCTTGCACGGCACAGGTCGTAGGCTCGACTATGGCTCCCTCTCCATAGCTCATGTCATCGGGCAGCCTGTGCAGTTGGCGTTGCTTCGCCTTGGCATACGTAGCGTAGGCTCCCTTGTACTGCAGCAATGCCACGTAGTACTGCTCGCAGAGTCCTATCTCCCCGCGCTGACACCAGAAGCACTCCCCGCAAGAGATGTCGGGCTCGATCGCCACCCGGTCTCCGGCTTTCCATCCCTCTACACCTGAACCAACCTCAGCGATCTCACCGGAGAACTCGTGACCGGCCCCTATGTCTACCCCCTCATTGTAGATATGCAGGTCGGAACCGCACACTCCGCAGTTCCGCACTCGTATCAGGACTTCGTCACTATCCGGAACGGGATCAGGCACTTCCTGGATCACCCATTTCCTCTTATCTTCCAACACCGCTGCTTTCATTGTGTCCCCTCCTCACGCGCTCTTTGCTCGAGAAGCGTAAACTGCCCACTGGCCGCCGCATCTCACGAACGGTTCACTGATTATGCATCTTGGGCATGAGGATTTCAACATGAGTCGCAGCACGCTGAATGTCCTCACACCAGCCCAGTTTGTCAACAAAAGTTCGACCTGATATACTGACTTACAGTGGTGGTGTGAACCCCAGCAATGCGAGGCTGGGCAAGGTCGCAACCGGGAGACCGAAGCGGCGTTTGGGCGGGGAACCCTCCGATACCAGTACCCCTTCCAGAATAAATAGGGCGAGTTGTCTGTAGTATGAAGCTCTGGAGAATACCCTTCGATCAGGAAGAGAAGGCCACGAAGCCCGGGCGGATACTGATCGACAAAGATAGGTGCAAGGGCTGTGACTTCTGCGTGGAGTTCTGCCCCAAGGGAGCGCTCGTCATGAGCAAAGAGATCGGACCCAAAGGCTACTATCTTGCCGAAGTAGCCGACGATACCGTATGCCTCAGCTGCGGCCTCTGTGAGATACTATGCCCCGAATTCGGCATCCAGATAACCCCCAGCGACAACAACGACAGGTAGGATCCGCGCATGTCTGAAAACGGAAGCCTCTGCGGAACATTCTTCATGAACGGCGACGAGGCCTGCGCCGAGGGAGCCATCAGCGCAGGATGCCGCTTCTTTGCAGGCTATCCCATCACGCCTGCCACTGAGGTAGCAGAGACAATGGCCGAGCGGCTGCCGCACATAGGCGGAGTGTACATCCAGATGGAGGACGAGATCGCCTCGATGAATGCGGTCCTGGGCGCTTCCTGGGCAGGGATGAAAGCGATGACGGCAACCTCGGGCCCCGGATTCAGCCTGATGATGGAGAACCTGGGCCTTGGAGTGATGCTGGAAACCCCCTGCGTTCTCGTGAATGTGCAGCGGGCCGGCCCGTCAACCGGGTTGCCCACGCTGGTCGCTCAGGGAGACATGATGCAGGCGCGATGGGGCTCTCACGGCAGCTACGAGCTGATCGCACTCGTCCCCAGCTCTCCTCAGGAAATATTCGATCTCACTATCAGGGCGTTCAACCTGTCGGAGAGGTATCGCGTCCCCGTGCTCATAATGTCAGACGAAGCTATCGGCCACATGAGCGAGAAGGTAGTGATACCGAATGTGCCTCCTGAGCAACTCGTGAGTCGGCCCCGTCCGAAAGCCCAGCAGGGGCAATACCAACCCTACCGCGCGGACGGTGATCTGGTGCCGCCGATGGCGCTGGCGGGTGAGGGCTATCGCTTCCACGTGACCGGGCTCACCCACGACGAGAGAGGCTACCCGGATATGACTGCGGAAGCGCACGACAAGCTGATCCGCCGTCTCGCGGACAAGATCAGGCTCAATCGCAAAGACATAGAGGAATGCGAGGAGGTTGGGATCGAAGACGCCGAGGTCGTGATCTGCGCTTACGGGATCACGGCCCGTATCGCGCGTCTGGTCACGCAGCAGGCACGGGACCAGGGAATTCGCGCAGGCATGTTGCGGCTTATCACTGTCTGGCCGTTTCCCGAGGACCGAATCAGGGAACTCGCCCAGCAGGTCAAGGCCTTCGTAGTCCCCGAGATCAACAACGGCCAGATCGCTCTGGAAGTAGAGAGGTGTGCTGCGGGCAAGGCCCGGACCATCCTACTGCCGCACATGGGAGGCAGCGTCCACCCCCCCGAGACTATTCTGCAGAGCATCAAGGAAGCGGTACAATGAGCGACACAACTACCGTAGCGGAAAGCAACACAGAATCACTCATTCGAATGGACAGGATGCCGCACATCTGGTGCTCCGGATGTGGCATCGGGCCGACCGTGACATGCTTCATCAGGGGCATCTACCGTGCAGGCCTCGACCCCGACAAGGTATCCTTGGTATCGGGAATCGGCTGCACGGGGCGGGTGGCAGGTTATGTAAAGCTTGACTCGTTCCACACCACCCACGGCAGGGCTCTGCCCTTCGCCACCGGCTTGAAGCTGGGTAACCCTGAGTTGAACGTCGTGGTCTTCTCGGGAGACGGGGACCTGGTGGCCATAGGCGGCAACCACCTCATTCACTCAGCACGCCGCAATATCGACATGACCATCATCTGCGTCAACAACTTCAACTACGGCATGACCGGAGGGCAGACGGGCCCAACCACTCCGCTGGGCGCACGTACAGCTACAACGCGCTACGGCAGCTTTGAGCATCCCTTTAATGTGCCGGACCTCGTTGCGGCGTGCGGCGCTACGTACGTTGCTCGCTGGACCGTGCTCCACGCCCGACAGCTGGAGAACTCGATAGCCGAGGCCTTGACCAAACCGGGATTCAGCTTCATCGAGGTGATAAGCCCGTGTCCCACACTCTACGGGCGAATGAACAAGGAGTCAAAAGGGCTGGACACACTGCACACGTATCAGGAGAGAAGCGTCATTCGAAATGGTGCGGACACCAAGGACGTGTCCATAACAGCAGACAGCTCGATAGTAGTTGGCAAGTTCGTTGACATCGAGCGCCCCACGTTCTCGGACTGCTACAGTCAAATGGCTGAGAGGGCACAGGGGGCCAAGAAGTAGACGGCAGGCGGGAACGGATGCTCCCGCAACGATTCACTGCTCCGGAGCCGTTCGTGGTGAGTCCTACGGCTTCGCTCAGGACAGGCTTGTCGAACCATGAACGGCCCCTCGACGAGACAGATGGTAGATGGTAGGGTGGGTGAAATGAAATGCAACCCACCACCCAGAGAAACGGTGGGTTTCGCTCCGCTCCACCCACCCTGCGGCTGAGCTCGCCGAAGGGCTCGGGGCGAACGGATCCGGACCCATTTCTCGTAACAACCTGGAGGAAAGGACCTTGGGCAGAAAGGAAATACGAATAGCAGGATTCGGTGGTCAAGGAGTAGTGCTCTCCGGACAGATCGTGGGCAAGGC
>JAZFSU010000205.1:0-2637 GCA_036446335.1 Dehalococcoidia bacterium
GGGAGAAGCTGGCGCAGGGCGAAACCAGGGAAGAAATTCTCCAGTTCTTTGTGGAGCGCTACGGAGAGTCAGTGCTGGCGGCGCCGGCCAAGTCAGGATTTAGCCTGATTGTCTGGCTCACTCCCATCCTGGGTATTCTTGCCGGCGGTGTTGCGGTCTGGATAGTCATCCGGAGATGGGTGAGAAGTAGGGACACATCTTCTGCCGGGTTACTGTCCCGGGATTCGGATGACAGTCATGACGAGAAGTACCACGACCAACTTGAGAAGGATCTGGCGCACCTTGATGAGAGAGGTTTCAGGTGATCACAGGCATTGGCCGACTTCGGGGAACGAAAACAGAGCAACTCGCCCGCTGGCGGGCTGTCTTTAGGCTCTTCCGGGTTCGCAGTTGGCTTGTGGCCGCCGTTGCAGGATTGGCTACTCTGGCTCTGATTGGCATCCCAACCTCCATCCTTGCTAATCCCTTCTTCATTCGAATGCTCCCGGTCAGAGCGCAGGATTACGTCATCTGGATAGTGACGGGGATTCTGGCTGGGCTTGTTGCCGGCACATATACCCTGCCGGCAGGAGGCCGGTCCGAGGTCAAAGTCGCCTCCGGAGGGTTTCTCTCCTTCCTGGCGGTGGGTTGTCCCATCTGCAACAAGCTGGTCCTATTGCTGCTGGGTACTTCAGGGGCGCTTACCTATTTTGCTCCGGCCCAGCTCTTTATCGGGATTGCTTCCGTCGCTCTGCTGGGTTGGGCGTTGCACATGAGGGTGCAGGCAATCAATCGCGCCTGCTGCGCTGTCCCTGAGCAAATGGCCGCACCTGATACCAGTGCTGACAAGTGACAATCGGGAGACGCTTCCTGTCAGGCACAGAGGAATACTCCATCCGCGGCATTACCCTGCTTCAGTAGGTCTTCGCCGGTCTTTCGGTGCGCAGTAGCGGGAACCCCAACATTGTAGGTGGTGTCCTGTTCGAGGGCAGGTCAGTTTTCCGACGGAACTTCATGCCGGACATCCTGCCGGTCACACGTTGGCTGCCTCGGCAGGCACCCATTCCTCCGACAGAATGTCCCCCTCGACGCCGACGACTATCGCCTTGACTGGGACCTTTCGGCTGGAAGCCTGGACGGCTTGCATGGCCAGATTCAGCAGCCCCCCGCAGCACGGGACCTGCATTATGAGGACGGTAAGCGTGTTTATCTTGGCGTCCTCCAGCCAGGACTTGATCTTCTCCACGTAGACGTCCTGACCCTCGTCCAGCTTGGGGCAGGCAATGGCGATGGCTTTTCCCTTGAGGTATTCGGGATGAAAGCCTCCCAGCGCGTAGGCCACGCAATCGGCTGTGAGCAGCACGTCAGCCCCCTGGTAGTATGGTGCCAGGGGCGAGATGAGGTGCATCTGGATCGGCCATTGCCTTAGCTGGGAGCCGACCTTGCCCGTGGCCTCCTCCGGGCTGTTCTCCTTGGTGAAGTCCATCATCCTTGAACCCGGGCATCCTTCAAACGCTGTCATGTTACCGCCTCCTTCTGAGCAAACTCCTGCTCCAGTCTATTGATAAGCGCCTCGTACCTCTTCGGCGTGTCACCGAACCCTTCGTCCTTCGCGTTGAACCTGGCGTATAGCTCTCCTACCTGCGTCACCGAAAGACTCCGGTCCATCCAGGGATAGAGAGTACCGTCCTCCTTCTCGATGTGTTCGGTCAGCAGTTCCCGATAGGCATCGAGGTGTTCCCTGACGGCCTCTTTGTCTCCGTCTTCCAGTGCTTGCAGGGTCGCGCGAACATGCGCCCGGCCGGTCTCGTGGTCCTCGTATATCGTCTTGATAATCTCCAGGCCTTCGTCGAAGTACTTGAGGAGTATGTCCTCCTCTTTAGCATGGTGGTATCGGTCGGCATAGGAGCGTATGAAATCCACCCCATTGATGACGATCTGCCGGCCTTCCTCCGATTCCACGTCCAGGTTCTCCATGATCTGAGGTATCAGCGCAACAAACCTCTTTATCAGGCCATGCTCGTCAACCAGTTTCTGCATCGGCGGCGAGTAGCTCTGCTTCGGGCTCGGCCTCGGCTCTCTTTCGATCCTGGGCGTTGCCGGCGCCTGGTCCGGATGGACTGCACCGGAGATCCGGGCCATCAGTTCACGTTCTTCGTCCAGGGCGATGCTGTGAATGTCGATGATGTCCTTCAGCAGGCAGGTACCGACGGCGCAGGGAACACAGCCGATGTTGTATTCCTTGAGAATGTCTCCCACTTCTGGAAATTGCCTGATGATGTCCTTGATGCCCTGATTCAGGTATTCGTCCATCTGTCGCCTCCGGCGGGCTGTCTGCCTCGGTCGCTGTGCTGGCACTTCCCCCGCCCCACACCATGAACTCTACTCCTCGCCCCGGCTCACTGATATGATTTGTATCATGCTGCCGAACCGCGATCGTGCAGTTGATCCTGTATCTCGACTGAGACTGCACTCAGTCAATGGAACTCCTGCTGGACCATCCGCCGCTCCAGAACCAGCTTGGGTGACACACCAGACTCCGGGTCAGGAGAGGGGGTTCCTTTTTCCGCCGGTACCCCCACGCCTGGCGTTCAGGTACGAGATATGTCAGAGAGCAATTCGAGGAAGCGGTGTACGATCGCACGTCGAGACAGGCTC
>JAZFSU010000206.1:0-3148 GCA_036446335.1 Dehalococcoidia bacterium
GGGAGGACAGTGTTGACTACGCTGGCGTCCAGGGGCCCCATGATGGTGCCCAGCATCACCGCCGCCAGAATCAGCCACTTGTTGCGTTCAGCGCCGTTTCCCGGCGCCGGCCCACCTGCTTGTGTCATGCTCGCTCCTTCTTTTAGCCCGCCGCTAGTCGCCTGGGGCCGTGGCACTCACGGCGACCATTATACCCCATGAGCGAAAGGGGCCAGCGCTTCGGGCTTGACATAAGATTTCAGTCCAGTGGATGGGCCTTGTCGGGCGGCGACGGGCGGTCGCTAGCCACCGGAATTCACACCAAGTCTGAAGGTGTGTATGCATTCCTGCCCCAGAGCCTTCACGCACTTGCCCAGGGGAGGAGTCATTTCCCAGTCCACGCCCAGCGCATCATACCAGCCACCGCTGCGCGCGAAGATGCCGCATTCGAACTCGTCTTCAATTCCGGCGCGCATTACATTGTCATAAGCAAAGCAGCGACGCACGTGCAACTCACACTCGTCATCGCCGACCTTACTCACATCGTAGTCGAGGAGATCGGGGCCAAACATACCGATGATCGTCTCCACCGCCAGCAGGCAGTCCTCGACCGTCTTCACCGGCCCCAGCTGCAATGCACTGATCAGGCGCTCCGCCTCGATCCTGCCGGTCTCCCGGATGGCCTTCTTGTTGATCCGGTTCGCCGTCTCCATGCCGAACTCCCTCGCAACGGCCATGAACCAGCGGGCGTCGTGCGACATCCAGCACTTTATCATCAGCGACTCACGCTCTGACGGCGAGAGCCGCTGCAAGAGTTGGTCCGCTTGCTGCCTCAGCGCTGGCTGCATATTCTCACTGGCGGTCATTCGATCCCCCCGAAAACTGTCCGGCACGGGTAGCATAGCTGATCCCACGCCAATCTGCAATCGGCGAACGCTTCTCCGTACGTACGTCCTCTGCTATACTACGACCATTGTGGACCTGCTCTCGATCCTCCTCATCGGCATCGGCGTCTCGATGGACTGCCTCGCCGTCGCTATCGCCGCAAGCGTCGCCAACAGGAGCCTTTCTCGGCTCCAAATAGGCCGGGCCTCATTCTCGTTCGGAGCCTTCCAGGCAGTGATGCTCGTTCTGGGATGGCTCCTCGGGCAGACGGTTGTTGACATAATTGAGGACTACGATCACTGGCTGGCCTTCGGCTTGCTCCTGCTGATCGGCGCACGGATGATCAAGGAGTCGCTCGAATCGGACGAGGACAATCACGAGCGCACTGACATTACGAAGGGGTTCACGCTTCTCACATTGTCGGTGGCGACCAGCATCGATTCGGTGGCCGTGGGACTGAGCCTCGCCTTCCTCGGGTCAGGTGTATTGCTTGCCGCGCCGGTGATCGGGGGCATCACCTTCGCCATCTCGGTGACCGGCTTTTACATAGGCAGACCGGCAGGCAGCGCATTGGGGAGAAGGGCCGAGGCCCTCGGCGGCGTCGTCCTGATCGGCATCGGCCTCCGGATTCTCCTGACCCACCTTCTTTGAGAGGGCATTGCAGGGCAAGCTCAATAGTGCAGGTTCATTGGAGCGACACTCGAAGGCTGCGCCTACACCTTCTGGACCTTGAGCAGGTTGGTGGTCCCGGCAGTGCCAATGGGCACGCCCGCGGTGATCACCACGAGGTCACCCGTTGCAGCGACCCCAAGCTCCCTGGCCAGAGCGCTGCCCTCGGCGAAGAGATCATCCACCCTTGACAGCGGCGACACCCGGCGCGGATACACACCCCACGCCAGCGCCAGAGCGCGCTGCACAGAGTCATTGGGAGTGATCGCCACGATGGGCACCCTGGGGCGGTACTTGCAGACCCGCCATGCTGTGCTCCCCGACTCGGTGAACGCCAGTATAGCGCTCGCGCCAAGTTGATGAGCCGTGTGGCAGGCGTCATAGGCGATAGCGTCATCCGTATGCGGCTCGAGGTCACTGCCCCTCTCCGCCAGCCTTCGCTCGTATGGCAGCTCGGCCTCCGTCGCCCTCGCGATGCGGGCCATCATCTTCACAGCTTCGACGGGGTAGCCGCCGATGGCAGTCTCCGCAGACAGCATCACGGCATCGGTGCCATCATAAACCGCGTTGGCCACATCCGCCACCTCCGCTCGGGTCGGACCGGGTGCCTTTATCATTGACTCCAGCATTTGCGTGGCCGTGATCACGGGCTTGCCGGCGCGGTTGCACTTCCTGATGATCTGTTTCTGCAACATCGGGACTTTCTCCAGCGCAAGCTCTACTCCCAGGTCCCCCCTTGCCACCATAATGCCATCGCTCGCCGTCAATATGCGGTCAAAGTTGCGTACCGCCTCCTGACGCTCGATCTTGGCCACGATCACAGCCGTCGCCCCAGCTTCCGCCATCACAGCCCTGGCCTGAGCGACATCGCTCGGCCGGCTGACAAAGGATAGAGCCACGTATTCCGCCCGCTGTTCGGCCGCAAACTGGAAGTGCTGACGCGTCCCCTCGGTGAGGAAGGAAGCTGACATCTTTACTCCCGGGACCGCGATGCCCCGTCTGGGCCTCAACACGCCGCCTGTTGCCACCATGCACACAACGTCTGTATCCGTTGTCTGCCGCACAATCAAGCGGATGGCTCCATCATCGAGGAGTATGCTGTCTCCGACCGCTACATCACGAACGAGATCAGGCAAGTTCAGCGAGACCTCGTGCTCATCGCCGGGAACAGCCCTGCTGGTGAGCACCAGCCGCGCGCCCTTTCTCAGGGTCGCCTGACCATCCTTGAGGTCGCCCGTTCTGTATCTCGGGCCGGGAACATCGACGAGGACAGCAACCGGCGCGCCCAGCCTGCTGCCGGCAGCCCGTATGTGACGAATGAGGGCCCTGTGTGATTCCTCGTCGCCGTGCGACAGGTTGATTCGCGCCACATTCATGCCGGACCGAATCAGCCTCTCGATCACGCGCGGAGACTCTGTAGCCGGCCCCAACGTACACACTATCTTGGTCTTGCGGCGCAGGTCAAGCTTCATCGACGTTCCTCTTTCGGCCTCGTGGGCCCTCACGAATGCCGCGAGCCGGGAGTCACTCGTCCCTCATGATTCCATATACTATGAGGAGCTGAGCCAGGTAGTAGGGCACCATTACCAGATAGTCAGCCGCCGGAACCGTTGTC
>JAZFSU010000207.1:0-3037 GCA_036446335.1 Dehalococcoidia bacterium
GGCGGTGGACGCCGGGCATCAGGCGGAGATTCACCTGTTCGGGGATGCGGTGGTACTTCTGAAAGATGTCGTCGCTAACGCCGTGGTTCCCATGGGGTGGCCGCCGCTAAGGGACATACTGGCAACAACCATAAAGAACAAGATCCCCATCTATGTCTGAGGGGGCTGTTCGGTCGCCCGTGGGGTGACTGAAGCGGACCTCAGCGGGAAGAATGCCAAGTTTACCAACCCCAAGGAGCTTGCTGAGCACACGGCTGCAGCCGATAACGTGGTGTCGGTCTAAGTCAGTGGACAGGCTGCCCTCGCCTTTGTGTGTAGTCAGCTGAAAGCGGGACAGATGGACCTCCGTGCCAGCGCAACACACCAGTACTCTGATCCCTGCCTCCAAACAGCGTACCACCAGACAGTCCCCCATCACGCGCTCTTCTCGTCGATAATGTGGGAGTTGAGTCTGGCCCTCTCAGATGGGGCAGGTCAGTATCCCGGGTGGTACACCATTTGGGGGCAGGCCACACAATTTCGTCTACGAAGGATTCGTTGGAGGCTACTGTCCAACAAGGCCTACAGCCTCGGCATAGTCAAGCACGGGTGTTACTTTTGCCGTTCCAATTCTCATTATTGGCGCAAAGTATTTCACCACCGAGTCGTAGCTATCTGCCTCCAAGACAAAGTACATGACGTGTTCCGGCACTGCTATCCAACTGGACAGTACCTTTACGCCGCACTCCCCGGCGAATTCCGTAGACGGACAGACCTCTCGAAGCACCTTCATCATCTCTGGGTTTTCGCTAGGACACTGCTCCGGGGTATGAGTATGAGTGACAACAAAATTCATTCTACTTCCTCCTCCTCAGGTTGGGATTTCCCATTTCAATTCGCAATGAAGCATCCTGACCGTCATTGTATCATCACAAAGAATATCCCGATGGGACCTCGTTGTCAACCTCCACTTCGGAGTCCCGCGATAGCCCACCTCGACGTGGAAACCCAACATGATCTGTTCCCCAAGGACGCTCCATAGTCTTCATCAAGAATCCCATCATCCCTCTGGACGTCTCTAACGACCACCAAACCAACCGTCAGCAGCAAGAACCTGTGATGTGATGCGCTCAATCGACGATTGCCGAGTGGAGTTTCAGTGAGTCCTCAAACCCTACTCAACGAGTGTATCCTCTCCATGGGATTCCCAGTTCCTTGAGAAGCGCCGAACAGTTGGCCTGACATACTCCCTCGACGACGACACGGGGCAGGAGATGTCAATCAATGGCCTGGGCTATCAGTTCTCGGTGGTAATTGCTGTCGCCGAAAGCAGTGTCGGATGACCTGGCTCGCTTGAAATAGAGGTGCATGTCATGATCCCAGGTGAAGCCTATGCCGCCGTGAATCTGAATCCCCTCGTTGGTGACCATCTTGTAGGTATCGCCGCAGAAACTCTTGGCCATCGAAACAGCTACGGCGGCGTCGGGAGAATCCTCCTTGATCGTTTCGGCCGCCCATTCCATAAGGGACCTGGCATACTCAAGCCCGGTATGCATGTTGGCACACTTGTGCTTGATTGCCTGGAAGCTGCCAATAGGCACCCCGAATGCTATCCTGTCTTTGGCATAGTTGACGGTCGTCTCCAGTACCCACTCGCCGCCCCCCACCATCTCGGCGCACAGCGCGGCTGAAGCCAGCAGCGCCGCCCTCTTCAGAATGGGCCAGCCCTGATGCAGTTCGCCGACAATGTTCGCGGCGGGCGCCGCCACATTGGTGAAGGACACCTCATACTGCTTCCGGGTTTCATCCAACGTGTTCAGCGGGGTGATATATATACCCCATTCCCTGGCATCCACCAGGAAGAGAGTGATCCCCTCTTCAGGGTCTTCACTGCGCTGGGTGCGGGCAGCCACCAGCAGGTAGTCGGCCGCCTTGGCATCGGGGACAAACAGCTTGGTGCCGCTGATGATATACTCATCGCCGCGACGGGCCGCCTTGACGGCTATGCCTTCAGCCCAGAGGTCGCCGTCTGCTTCAAGCACGGCGGGAGTGAGAACTATCTCGCCGCCGGCTATCCTGGGCAGGAATTCCTGCTTCTGCTCGTCTGTTCCGGCGCTGAGGATGGGGTCTCCGGCGAGGAGCAGAGTGGAAAGGAAGGGACCGGGCAGGAGGGCTCGTCCCATCTCCTCGCAGAGGATGGTCAGGTCTCTGAAACTCATCCCGGCGCCGCCATATTCCTCAGGAATCACCAGGCCCAGCCAGCCCACCTCGGCCATCTTCTTCCACAGCTCCGGCGAATGGCCCGATTCATCCTCCATCATCTCTCTGACGAGCGCCTTGGGGCATTCCTTCTCCAGGAAGTCTCGAGCCATCGTCTTGAGCATTTCCTGCTCTTCATTGAGGCCGTATTCTATTGCCATCTTTAGTTCTCCTCTTCCGCGGTTGGGAAGGTATCTTCAATAGCGGTCGGCTTCGCCTAGTACAGCCGGGGCAAGCCCAGTATCCGCTCGGCGATGACGTTGCGGTTGATCTCCGAGGTACCGGCTGCAATGGTGCCGCCCCGCGCCGCCACCATTCGGTAGACGTGGGCGCCGCCGGCTACCGAGTGCTTTGAGCCGTGCCAGAGTTGAGAGCGGGCGCCGATTATCTCCATCACCAGGTCGCTCCGTCGCGTTTCATGCTCCGCCATGAAGTGCTTACCGATGTTGACTTCGTCCCCCATCGGGATACCCTTCCGTAACCTGGCGACGGCACGACCACCACTGTGCCTGATAGCCTCGCTCTCAATCGCAAACTGGGCGATCCGCTGCCTGAAGGAGGGGTCATCCCAGACTGTCTTGCCGTAGCGCCGCGTGTTCTGGGCCAGCTCCACGAGACTATCCATGTTTCCCAGGCTGCTCACCCCGGCACTGGCGATTACGCCGACATTGGCCAGACCGCCACCGGCATCTCTCTCGGCGACAAGGGTAGCCATGGCTGAATACCAGCCCATGTTCAGTTCCCCTATCAGATTCGCGTGGGGGACACGCATGTCATCGAAAAACATCTCGCAAAACTC
>JAZFSU010000208.1:0-2668 GCA_036446335.1 Dehalococcoidia bacterium
TCGTCCATCAAACACTCCTTGCAAAGTTC
Organism: Dehalococcoidia bacterium; assembly: GCA_036446335.1. Taxonomy (GTDB): domain Bacteria; phylum Chloroflexota; class Dehalococcoidia; order SZUA-161; family SZUA-161; genus JAZFSU01. Next base: position 30 of record JAZFSU010000208.1, read on the forward strand.
AGTCTGCCTCAACGTGAATCCGCCTCTTCTGGACGTATTGCAGGCCCTCGGTCCGCGTGATCGTGGCCACTTCAACCGGACCGCCCACGCCGCGAAGGGTGGCCGCAAAACGCTGCGCAGCTATGGTGCTGCGTATCAGGAACACCGTCAGGTCGACGCAATCCTGCAGTGGCAGTATGGGAAAGGGGATCGGGAACCGAAGACGCGACTTCAGCTCCTCTGATAGCCTCTCGACCTGCCCCTGGTCCAGATTCAGCGTTTGGCGGACGATGTCAATCGTAGCCGGGTCGCAACCATTGAGCAGGCGATTGGCAATCTGGATCTGGCCGCGCCACGACATGCCAAACGAGTGGTCTCCGGCGTGCCTGGCCTGCGGTGAGGGGTCCCGCGGTATCTCGAAAACATAGACATCTCCATAGGCAGCATCGTGGCCATATCCACCCACAATGAAGCCCATGTTCTGTCCCTGGTAGTCCTTCGGCATCACGTCCTTCCAGTGCGCCATGAAGAAGTCGCTCAGCCTTTGCGCGTATTCCCGAACGGTGAGGCGGTCATCCTTTTCAAGGCTGAGCTCGAGCTCCGTAAGGTAGCTGTGTGCCGTGCGCAGGCCGATGGCGGCAGCCCCGTACGTCACGGCCCCGACATAGGAATGCGGCTTCGAGAAGCTGAGCATCTTTGTCGCGTTGTCAAAGGTCATCGGCGGCACTGAGCCGCCCGTACTCGGCAGATCGACAGTCGCTCTGCTGTCCGTGCCGAGAACGATTCCCTCGGGCCCTTTTACTACCACTGCCAGGGACACTCCAAGTCCTCCATGCGAGTCAGCGAATTCAGGGCGCATCATAAGGTCCGTCGCCCCCCCCTGTCAATAGTACTTTCCTCCCATGAGCAGGCTTCCCAGCTACGCCGGGCCCCCTGAAACGGATGCCCCGCCCCAACCCCATCGCTTCTGCACAGACCGTTGACGCCCTACATGGTGAGTCCTTTGACTAGCCCGGAGCCAACGAAACCGAACCGGGTCCGTTGTCACTCCTGCTTCCGCAGTAGTCAATCCCAGGCATTCTGTGGGTTCCCGCGAAAGCGGGAACGACATAGGGAGAACGCGTTGCCCTCCCGCCAACGTAGCGTAGCCACCCCTGTGGCAACGGGGGCTGCGTCGTGCCGTCCCGGCAACCGACCTTGAACAGAATGACGTTCCTCCGGCACGACGGGGGAGGGTTTGAAGCCCTCCCCACTCCGGCGGAAACAACGAAGCCAGTCACAGCCTCAATCCATGAATTCGCGAGAAGACATGTCTGCTGTCATTGCGAGGAGCATCAGCGACGAAGCAATCTGGAGGGGGCAGTGCCCAAATGGAGGAGAGAGATTGCTTCGCTTCGCTCGCAATGACAGGCTAATCCGTGAGTTGGCCGTAGTCACCGATGAGGTGAACACTTTGATCGAGTACCCACGTATTGGGGCGGTCACAGCGGTCGCTCTTGACAAACGGGTGAGATTCATGTTAGAAGTTCTGCACCGAACGACGACCGAACGACGACCGAACGACGACCGATCGGCGACGATCTGTCCACTGCCACGCACTCTTTTCATGCAGGAAGCATGCCTGCTCATTCGACGAACGGAACATAGATCAGAGCATCGGCTGATTCGCCCACCGGGTTCCGGGCTGGTGTTTATGTCACGGCACGCCGTGTTGAACTCATGAGGAGTGTATTGTCATGAGGAGTGTTGAACTGAACGTCACGATAAAGGCTCCGAGGGACGTTGTCCTCCACGAGATCTCGGAGTACACTCACCCGCCCATACTGCACGAGGGGCGCATACTATCGGTCCAGGTGCTGGAGGACAAAGACAACGTCAGTATCGCCCTCTGGCGGCTCAAGGTGCTGGGATTCGTGAGGGAAGCAAAGCAGAAACAGGTCATCACCCCACCGGACAAAATGACGAACGAGACGATGGAAGGATTCGCCAGGGGCACACTGGAGAGCACCTTTCTCTACGAAACAGACGAGGGCACCAGGATCGTCGACAGGATCGACGTCAGAATCCCCCGGTGGGGCTGGCTGCTCGAGATGCCGGTGGCGTGGTTCACAAAGCGCCTGACCGACGGCATACTCATGGATCACAAGAGAGACCTCGAAGCCAGATACGGCCAGACCCCGGAGCCGGGCGAGTAGCGTCAAGAAGGAGGCACGGCGGCCATGCTTTACCTGTACGAGACCACGTACCCGTTCCCCGGCGTGATCGATGAGTATGTGGATGTCATGGAGACCGATCTGATACCCGGCCTGAGCCGGCATATGACAGTGATGGCGGTTTGCAGGATCGCCTTCAGGCACCGCGAGACGTTCTTCCTGTCGGAGCTGCCCAACGGCGTCGATACTCTGGAGGGCCTGTCCAACTACGTAATGCACGAGCGGGACGGGTTGTCGTGGCACCGAGTAGGCTTCAAATATCGGGATGAGTGGTTCGACAGCCTGCTCGAGGGGCTGCCGTTCTCGCCCACCGCTACTGACGTCAGGGAGCGTCAACAACAGGGAGACTTCAAGGGTAATGAGCTGTACTACCGCCTGATCTACAACGTCCTGCCGGGCAGAACGGACGATTTCCTGGAAGTGTTCGAGAAGGAGCTGGTCCCCCTG
>JAZFSU010000209.1:0-9958 GCA_036446335.1 Dehalococcoidia bacterium
GAAGCAGGCTGTGATTGGGGTGCTGTCTGATCTGGGGCATAGCCATGAGGATTATGGCTGCTTCGATACGCAGTCTGTGGATTATCCTGATGTCGGCTTGCCGGTTGCTGAAGCCGTGTCGCAGGGCAAGTTCGAGTGCGGCATTCTGATCTGCAGTACGGGGATCGGCATGGCCATTGTCGCCAACAAGGTCAGAGGAGTCAGGGCAACCGTATGTCAGGACACGTTCAGCGCGCGTCGCGCCCGCGAGCACAATGATGTGAACGTCATTTGCCTGGGGGAATGGGTCATTGGGCAAGGGCTGGCGCGCGAGGTAGTCACTGCCTACCTCGGGTCTGAATTCGCGGGCGGCAGGCATTCCCGCAGGCTGGAGAAGGTACGAAACGTCGAGGACCGATAACGCGATGAGTCTCTGCGGATTATTTCCCATGGAAGGCACGTGCAGTGGCTGAGTTGCTGGACCGCATAGATGGCCCGTCTGATCTCAAGGGCCTGACCTATCCCGAGTTGGACAGGCTTTCCGAAGAGATACGGACGTTGATGGTGTCCACCGTAACCAGAACGGGGGGGCATCTGGCTTCGAGTCTGGGCGCGGTCGAGCTCACGATCGCGTTGCATCGAGTGTTCGACAGCCCGAGGGACAAGCTTGTCTGGGACGTCGGCCACCAAAGCTATGCGCACAAGCTGTTGACGGGGCGGAGGGAGAGATTCGACACTCTCCGCCAGTACGGGGGCCTTTCAGGGTTCCCCGATCCTGACGAGAGTCCTCATGATGCCTTCGGGACGGGGCATGCCTCGACGTCGGTCTCTGCGGCCCTGGGTATTGCACTCGGTCGAGATCTGGCAGCCGACGATTACAGTGTGGTTGCTGTCATTGGTGACGGCTCTCTGACGGGGGGCATGGCCTTCGAGGGGTTGAATCACATTGGACATCTGGGCACCAGGATGATAGTGCTCCTCAATGACAACGCCATGGCTATCTCGCCGAGCGTCGGCGCGCTGTCAAGGATTCTGGACGGAATCAGGCTTGATCCCCGGTACCACAAGACAAAGGAAGGGGCAGGGCGCGTGGTCACCTCCATGCCAGGGGGGAAAGCAGCATGGAGGTGGTTTCGCCGGTTGAAGCTTGGCTTGAAGGGGATAATCCTTCCCACGCAGATATGGGAGGCGCTGGGCTTCAAGTACATTGGCCCTGTCGATGGACACAATATCTACCAACTGGAAAAGGCTCTGGCCAAGGCCCATGACTACTCGGTGAAGCCTGTCTTCGTACATGTCCTTACCACAAAGGGGAAGGGCTATGAACCTGCTGAGGAGGACAGCGTCAAGTTCCACGGCATTTCAGCCAGGAGCACTGCGAGCGCGAAGGCACCGTCATACAGCGAGGTCTTCTGCCAGACTGTTCTGGACTTGTTCCGCGAGGACGAGAGGCTGGTGGCGATCACCGCGGCAATGATGGAAGGGACAGGCCTCAGCCTGGTGGCCCGGGAGTTCCCGAAGCGCGTCTTCGACGTTGGCATCTGCGAGCAGCATGCTGTAACCTTCGCGGCCGGCCTGGCGACACGGGGGTTCATTCCAATAGTCGCCATCTACTCGACATTCTTGCAGCGCGCCTTTGACCAGATCGTGCATGACGTCTGCAGTCAGAAACTTCCTGTCGTCTTCGCTATCGACCGCGCGGGGATTGTGGGAGACGATGGCAAGACTCATCAGGGCACACTGGATCTGTCCTACCTTTGTTGTATCCCCAATCTGGTAGTGGCTGCACCCCGCGATGAGAATGAACTGAGGCACCTGCTCTACACTTGCGTGAATTGTGGCCGCCCTGCTGCAATTCGCTATCCCCGCGGAACGAGCCTCGGAGTGCCGCTGGAGGACAAGTTTCGCACGTTGCCCATAGGCAAGGGGCAGATGCTCCGCGATGGGCGTGACGCTGTAATTGTGGCCATCGGCAATACTGTCGCTCCGTCAGTTGATGCGGCCAGGGACTTGAGTGAGCAGGGCATGTCCTGTGCTGTTATTGATGCCCGTTTCGCCAAGCCGCTGGACTCTGATCTCATTGTGGCGCTCGCAAACAGAACCAAGAGGGTGGTTACTGTTGAGGAAAACGTCCTTGCCGGCGGCTTCGGGGGCGCGGTGGCGGCCATGGTCTCAGACATTGCTGATGTACGTGTGCTGCGCATTGGGCTCCCCGACGAGTTCATAGGGCATGGCGCTCAGGGGATCCTGAGGTCGAGCTATAGCCTCGATGCCAAGGGGATTGCGCAGCGCATCGAGGCTTTCCTGGTGGAGACTGCCGACAGCAGCTCTCCAGTGGGGATCAGAAGGTAGGGAGTCGGCACTTGCAGTCTGCTTGGGTGGGAAGTCAAATGCAGGACAGCCAGTGGTTCCATATCAGTATGGGGGGTGTATGGTAGACACGGAAACAATCTTGCAGCGATATAAAGTTGATCTGGAGGAGGAACTGAAGTTTGCGATAGGCAAGGCTTCGTCACCGTTGTACAACATGATGCGGTACCATATGGGATGGGTCGACGAGTTGGGCCAGTCTAGAACAGGAGCGGGCAAGCGGTTGCGGCCCTTCTTCTGTCTTCACGCCTGTCGGTCAGTGGGTGGCGATTGGAGGCAGGCGCTGCCAGTGGCGGCCGCACTGGAACTGGTGCATAACTTCTCTCTCATCCACGATGACATCCAGGATGCAAGCGCAGAGCGCAGGGGGAGGCCCACAGTGTGGCGCATATGGGGGCTGCCTCAGGCGATAAACGTCGGAGATGGCATGCATGCTCTGGCCCTATCGTCGCTGCTGCGTCTGGAGGAGGCGGGAGTTGAGCACAGGAAGATCGTTCACGCAGCCCGACTTCTTGGCGAGGCCAGTCTCATGCTATGTGAGGGCCAGTATCTCGATATCAACTTTGAGAACCGCCTGGACGTCAATGTCGACGAATACCTTGAGATGATCAATGGCAAGACCGCCGGCCTCTTCCGCTGCTCGCTGGAGATCGGAGCCCTTATCGGCAATGACGACAGCACTCTGCTGGCAAACATGAGAAGTTTCGGCGACGCGGTGGGAATGGTATTCCAGGTCCATGATGACGTCCTCAGTATATGGGGCAACGAGAAGACTACGGGCAAACCCACCACGACTGACATCGAAATGAAGAAGAAGACTTTGCCGGTGGTCTATGCTCTTGCGAACGCGAATGGCAAGGATGGAGAGAGTCTGAGAGAGATTTACACAAAGAAGACACTTGGACCGGCAGACGTGGAAGAGGTGCTCAGGGTACTTGACGTTGTCGACGCCCGGAGCTACGCTCAGAGCATGGCTGACAAGTATCATCGCCAGGCGCTCTCTGACCTGGAGGCCACGGATATCCCGCAGCAGGCCAAGGATGAACTGAAGGCGACTGCCGCCTTCCTGCTGGAGCGCGAGCACTGAGCAGCAGTTCGATGGGATTGGTCTTGAGTTTTCACACTCTGTGGGCCCTTGAGTGGGGCAGGCTGTTAGCTGTGAGATCGCAGAAGAGCGGCCAGGACGAAGGTAGTCGGGGCTCTTGAAATGCCGAAGCTGGCGATAACAGGCAAGGGTGGGGTTGGGAAGACAACCCTGGCTAGCGTTCTCGCTCGACTCTATGCTTCTGAGGGTCGCGTCGTACTGGCTATTGACGCTGATCCCGACGCAAACCTCGGAGCGTCACTTGGCATGTCCCGCGAGGACTTGGATGCCGTGACCCCAATCGCGCGAATGGATGAACTCATTCGTGAGAGAACGGGGGCAGCTCCAGGGACAACCGGTGGCATCTTCAAGCTGAACCCGACGGTCGATGATATCCCGGACAGCTTCTCGGTCAGCAAGGACGGGGTCAGACTGCTTGTAATGGGCACCGTGAAAAAGGGAGGCAGTGGATGCGTGTGTCCGGAAAGCGCCCTGCTGAAAAGCCTGATGAATCACCTCTTGCTCAGAAGGTCGGAGGTGGTTATTCTGGACATGGAAGCGGGGATTGAGCATCTGGGAAGGGCCACCGCGCAAGCGGTGGATGCCTTTGTCGTGGTGGTGGAGCCGGGAATGAGGAGTCTCGAAACGGCCCGTGCAGTGAAGAAACTGGCCCAGGATATCGGTATCGTGCGCTGCCACGTCGTGGGCAACAAGATTACCGGTGAGGATGATCGCCGATTCGTTGTCGACCACCTCCCCGGGTTCGACGTTCTGGGCTTCATCAGCCAGAATCCCAAGATCGCGGAGGCAGATCGGAAGGGCGTGAGCCCATTCGACATCGATCCAAAGGTGGTGTCTGAGGTCAAGGTGATCAGGGACAATCTGGAAGCGATCGCCGGCTGAGGGAAACGATGAAGAAGAAGACTGTCCGCGATGTGGAGTTCGCGGGCAAAAGGGCGCTGGTGAGAGTGGATTTCAATGTCCCCCTGGACATCGAGAGCCACGAGATCAGCGATGACAGCCGAGTTCGAGCCGCATTGCCCACCATTAAGTACTTGATCGACCGGAGGGCAAAGGTGGTCCTTTGTTCTCATTTCGGCCGTCCCAAGGGCAAAGTCGTCAACGAGATGCGCTTGGCGCCCGTGGCGAAACGCCTCTCGGAGCTTCTGGCGATGCCGGTGGAAACTGCGAGCGACTGCGTCGGTTCGGTCGTTGAAGAGGCAGTATCCGGGCTGGGTGACGGAGGCGTTCTGCTGTTGGAGAATGTCCGTTTCCATCCGGAAGAGGAGCAGAATGATGCCGGTTTCGCCAAGGCCCTCGCTCCCCTGGCGGATGTCTATGTCAACGATGCCTTTGGCACTGCACATCGCGCCCACGCCTCAACAGTAGGCGTTGCGCAATACCTTCCCGCAGTTGCCGGTTTTCTCATGGAGAAGGAGATTGATTACCTGGGCAAGGCTCTCACTGATCCTGTTCCCCCTTTCGCGGCGATCACAGGTGGTGCGAAAGTCAGCGACAAGCTGGGTCTCCTGGACAACATCCTTGGCAAGATCGATTCACTGCTTATCGGGGGTGGGATGTGCTGCACGTTCCTCAAGGCTCAAGGCCACGAGGTAGGCCAATCGAAGATTGAAGAGGACAAACTCGATATCGTCCAGGAGTTGCTATCGAAAGCCGCGAAGCTCAGCGTGAAGCTGATGCTGCCCGAGGATGTCGTCATCGCTGAGGCCTTTGGGGGTGGAGGGCCCTCCAAGGTTGTGCCAGTGTCTGAAATACCCGATGGCTCCTATGTCATGGACATAGGCCCCCGCACCATCGAGAGTTTCACAGGGGAACTCAGGAAGAGCAAGACGGTTGTCTGGAACGGGCCGATGGGCGTCTTCGAGTATTTGGAGTTTCGCCGTGGGACTGAGGCAATAGCGAGGCAATTGGCGGAGCTGGAGGCTACCACCATTCTCGGCGGCGGGTCCACTGCCGAAGCCGTTGAGGAGCTCGGACTGGCAGACCGGATGAGCCACGTTTCAACGGGGGGTGGCGCTGCACTTGAGTTCCTGGAGGGAAAGACTTTGCCTGGAGTGGCAGCGCTGCTGGACAAGTAGGCTCTGCGAGGAGACCGATGCTTAGCTTTGAACAACTGAAGAACTTGTCCAGGATCTCACCAACAAAGATCGTGCTGCTGGTGCTGGATGGCCTGGGTGGTCTCCCCCGTGAGGATACGGGGAGGACCGAGCTCCAGACCGCTCGGATCCCCAATCTCGATCGGATTGCCGATGAAGGGGTCTGCGGCATGGTCGATCCGGTGTCCAGGGGCGTCACCCCAGGCAGCGCACCAGGTCATCTTGGCTTGTTCGGCTACGATCCGCTCAAGTTCGCAGTGGGGCGGGGGATTCTCGAGGCGCTCGGCATCGACTTCGATATTAAGCAAGGGGATGTGGCAGTGCGGGGGAACTTCTGCACCATGGACGAGCAGGGGCTGGTGACAGACCGCAGGGCAGGGCGCATCTCGACTGAGAGATGCGTAGAGTTGTGCAAATCGCTGAATGCGATAGAACTGGATGGCGCCGAGATCCACGTCGCTCCGGTGAAGGAACACCGGCTGGTGGCCGTGTTCCGCGGCGAGGGCCTTTCGGGTGATGTGAGCGACTCGGATCCTCAGCAGGTCGGAATGCCTCCGAGGACTATGGTTCCTCTCGCATCGGGCTCACAGAAGATGGCCGACCTGGCGAAGGAGTTCGTGGCCAAGGCCAAGGCGATACTGGCCGATTCACATCCGGCCAACATGGTGCTTCTGCGCGGCTTCTCGCAGAACCCGAGCCTGCCCACAATCGGAGAAGTGTATAAGCTGAGTCCGGTTGCCATAGCTTCTTATCCCATGTACCGCGGGCTGGCCAAACTGGCGGGAATGAAGGTGCTTGACACAGGGCCCAATATCGAAGATGAATTGAGGACTCTGAGTGAGCATTATGCCGAACATGACTTCTTCTTTGTTCACGTGAAGAAGACCGATTCCTCCGGTGAAGATGGTGACTTTGATGCCAAGGTTCGCGTTCTGGAGGAGGTTGACCGTTTGTTGCCCGATGTCATGAGGCTTGAGCCAGACGTCCTCGTAATCTCGGGTGATCACTCTACCCCGGCGCTGCTGGAAGCTCATAGCTGGCATCCCGTGCCAGTCGTTCTGCGCTCGAAGTGGTGTCGCCGGGACGATGTGCGGGAGTTCTCGGAGCGGGCATGTTCCTCTGGGGCTCTGGGACGATTCCCGGCGATGGAGATCATGACTCTGGCAATGGCCAATGCCCTCAAGCTTGATAAGTTTGGCGCTTAGGAGGATCTGTCATGCGAACGCCGATAATAGCCGGCAACTGGAAGATGCACACGAATCTGGCTGAAGCCACGGAGCTAGTCACTGCGATGAAGAAGAGGCTGAATCGGATAGGCGGGGTCGAAAAGGTGCTGTGTCCCCCTTTCGTGTCGCTTGCCACCGTGAAGGAGGCGGTCAAGGGGACATCGATAAAGCTGGGTGCCCAGAACATGCATTCAGAGCGCAGTGGCGCCTACACGGGAGAGATCTCCCCGACAATGCTCGCCGGTCTCTGTGAGTTCGTGATCCTGGGGCATTCTGAAAGAAGGACTCACTTCGGGGAGAGCGACCAGGTGGTCAACAAGAAGGTACGTGCTGCGCTGGCAGCTGGCCTCAAGACCATTGTCTGCATCGGCGAGAGTTTGGAGCAGAACGATGCCGGCGAGACCGTAGACGTGGTTACGAGACAGGTCAAAGCGGCGTTCGAGGGCATCGACTTGCGAGACGGGGCGGTAATTGCGTATGAGCCCATTTGGGCTATTGGAACAGGCAAGGCTGCCAGAGGTGATCAGGTCAATGCTGTTGCCAAGGTGATTCGCAGCGTGTTCGCCCTACTCTACGGTGGCCCTGCGGCCAGCGAACTGCGCATCCAGTATGGGGGCTCCGTCACCAGTTCGAACGTTGCCGAGTTCTTGGGGCAGTCTGAGATCGATGGTGCACTCGTTGGAGGAGCCAGCCTGAAGGCTGAGGAGTTTCTAAGCATCGTGGAGAAAACTGTTGAGATCAAGAACCCGGGATGAGTCCCCTCGTAGCCATAATTGGTCCGACCGCGATAGGCAAGAGCGGATTGGCACTGGAACTGAGCAGGACGTTCGATGGTGAGATCGTCAGTGCGGATAGTCGGCAGGTCTATCGCTACATGGATATCGGCACCGCCAAACCTACGCACGCCGAGCGGTCACTGGTTACACACCACCTCGTTGATGTGGTTGATCCCGACGAAGATTTCGGGCTTGCTCTTTACCAGAGACAAGCGCGGGAGGCGATACGAGATGTTTATCGAAAGGGGAAGACGGTCTTCCTGGTGGGCGGCAGTGGTCTCTACGTATGGTCGCTCCTGGAAGGCTGGCGCATCCCCTCTGTTCCCCCTGATCCCGCATTGAGGCAGGAACTTGAGTTGAGGGTCAAGTCTGAAGGAAGTCAAGCGCTTTACGAGGAGCTCAGGGAACTGGACATGGTAGCAGCACAACGCATTGACCCCAGGAACGCGCGCAGGGTTATCAGGGCGCTTGAGGTCTGTCGTCAGGGCGGCACCTTCTCCGGAAGCGGGTGGAAGGAACCTCTTGTGAGCTATCTTGCCATAGGGCTGACTACAAGCAGGGCCGGTCTTTACGCTCAGATCGACGACCGTGTGGATGGGATGGTGAGGCAGGGCCTGGTGGACGAGGTGGAGGATCTGATTTCGAGGGGCTACGGATTGGATCTCCCTTCCATGTCAGGGCTGGGATACAGGCAGATCGGCGCCTTCTGCCGGGGAGAACTGGACTTGCAGGCCGCGATCCAGCGGATCAAATACGACACGCATCGGTTTGCGCGTAATCAGTACAGCTGGTTTTCTCTTCGCGACAAGCGTATTCACTGGTTTGATGCTGAGGAGGATATGTGCCGGTCCGTTGCCGAACTCGTGCGCGACTTCGTGGCAAATCAAGATGGTGGAGGGTCATGCGATGCACAACTGGCCTGATAGTGTGAGACATTTTCTGTGGGGAACCTTCTTCGGTGTGCTTCTGGTTCCACTTGTTTACGTGATCCGCCTATGGATGAGGCATCGGAGCGATAAAGTCGAACTCGACGATGCAGAGTGGCCCTGAGACCCGCGATTCAACTTGGACGGCTGGAGGTGTAGTGTGGGCAAGCTCACCGAGAAGATCAAAGAGGTCGTCGCTGAGATTCGTCCCGGGATCATAGCCACCGCGAGCAAAGATGGAAAGCCGAATGTGTCGGCAAAGGGATCCCTGCGGGTGCTGGACGACGATCACCTGATCTTCGCAGATATTGGTTCGCGCCGTACAGTTGCCAATCTGAGGGAGAACCCGCAGGTTTCCATTCTAGTGCTGCATCCCAAGAGTATGAAGGGATGCCGCATTTGGGGCAGAGGTGAGGTCCTCGACTCGGGGGAGCTTTTCGACAAGATGAGTGAGGAGTTCGCCGGAAAAGGCATGAAGGTCAACCACGTTGTCAAGATCGCGGTAGAAGCGGCGGAGGAGAGTTTCTAGGCTGGGAGCCCCTTTGATGATGAAGTTCGCCAAGATGCAGGCCACCGGGAACGATTTCGTGCTCCTCGATGCGCGCGAGTTGGAGCGCGATTGGCCGGAGCTGGCCAGGAATCTGTGCCACCGCCGTTTCGGGGTGGGTGCCGACGGACTTCTCTTGCTCCTTTCCTCCGGGGAGGCCGATCTCCGCTTGAGGATGTTCAACCCCGATGGCTCTGAGGCTGAAGCCTGCGGAAATGGGCTGAGGTGTTTTGTCAGGTACGCTGTTGAGAGAGGATTCGTGAACGGCACCGAATTCAGGGTCGAGACCCAGGCCGGGACCAGGCCGGTGCGCCTTCTCGATGGAAACGACGTCCAGGTGGCGATGGGAGCCCCCGTATTTGCCCCTGCCGCGATTCCGGTGATTGTGGACGGCCGGGGCGTGGCGGACGATACGCCTGTCATCGACTATTCCATGGCCGTGGCCGGACGGGAACTGAAGATGAGCTGTGTGTCGATGGGCAATCCTCATGCCGTGTGCCTGCTGGAGGAGTCAATTGACGATTTTCCGTTGGCGGAGGTCGGCCCGGCTATGGAGCGTCATCCCATGTTCCCCAACAGGGTGAACCTCGAAATCGTGAACGTGATCGGCCGCGGTGAGCTTGTGGTCCGCGTCTGGGAGCGAGGTGCCGGGGAGACGCTATCATGCGGCAGTGGCGCGTGTGCCGCGGCGGTAGTGTCCCTAGGCAAGGGGCTGTGCGACAACCCGGTTGACGTGAGGGTGCCGGGTGGCCGACTGACTGTGAACTGGGATGGCGCCGGAGAGGTATTGCTCAGTGGCCCGGCCGAGATCGTTTTCGAGGGCGAGTGGGGGCAGTGAAGGAGAAGGGGCAGCAAGAGGAAGATCTCATCAAGCATTTCGTACAGTACTACAACGAGACTAATGGGACCCGGTATGAATTTGACCACAAGCCG
>JAZFSU010000210.1:0-2183 GCA_036446335.1 Dehalococcoidia bacterium
CCTCCTTCACCTGAATCCTACATGAAACAAGGGTCGAATGAACGACCCTTGCTTGACAGATCCCTATGGGATTGGCGAACTCCGCTTCATGTCCTTGCCATGCCGGGCTACATTATCGGGTCCATGGTCAGCGCCGGATGCCCCTTTCCCTCGAGGAAGGGAACCAGCTCGTCCACCGTGGTCACAGTCGAGCCGTCGGCGATCTTGTCCATGAGGTCGGGAACACCCACTCGCTCACAGGCTACTTTGAGTTCCTCCGCCATCTCCTCCTTGAGGTTCTGTGACAGCCATACCAGGCGCTTGATGCCGCCCTCGACAGGGATGAACTTCTTGCTCGGGATATAGGTCTTGCCGTGCCCCATCATTCCCGGTGTCTGCAGCCCACCGCCGACTGTGGCCATCAGCGTAGTGAAGGTCATCCCCGAAGGGGACATGCCGTAGTCATCGCGCGACACGATCATGACTCCATTGGCCTCCGGGATGATGGCCATAACGCACTCGCAGCAGCCGCAGGTGGTCATGGGAGCATCCATGAGGGAGTAAATGGTGAACCTTTCGATGACCTTGTTTGAGTGGTCATAGACAAACTTGTTGACTCCCTCGAACTCACCCATGGTCTCGTTTATGATGGCCCCCTTCAACACCGGCTGATTGGGCCCATTGGGGTTGATCTCAAACGAGGCCCTGCAGTCGAGCCAGCTGTAGGCTCCGCAAAGGCCGACCCGCTCAGGATTGATGACGCAGACATGGTTGGGAGCGAACGATTGACAGAGAGTGCAACTGTAGAAGGTGTCCACCGCCTCATCGACGAGCCCCTCCATGCGAGCATTGCGCTCCTTGTACACGACGCGGGCCTGCTCCATCAACTCCTTGACCTTCTCCGGCTCAGTGTGGAGGGTTACCTGCACCTTGTCGACAATAGCGCCGAAATCGTTGTGCATCAGGGTGTGCAGAATGTCACCGACGTGCCTCAGCTTGAGGCCTTTCTTGGCTGTGTTCTTGTGGATACGCATCCATGTGATGTCGCGCTGGCCCTGGTGGGAAATCCCCTCGCCGCCGTTGAGCATATGGTGTATCTGGCGTTCCAGTACCGGCTCGAAATCCTTCTGCATCTTGCGTCCGGATACGTCGACGACGATGCCCAGCGGCACCTTGGACCCCTCTTCAAAAGAGTCCATGTCGGGGCCGATCACCTCGATCTTGCCGTCCTCGATCTCATCGGCGTTCTTCATGCGCAGCCACTCGAAGCAACTACCACCCTTGCCGCCGAACTCGCATGCCAGGTCAGCGCGGCGAACGACCTCACCCTCGAACGCTGGGCCGTAGGCGACGGGAATCGGGACCTTGGCGATCTTGATCTTGATGCCTCGAAGCTCGACGCACCTTTGCACCAGACGCTCCGCTCTCTCCATGTCATCAGCACCCGGAATATCGTCGAACGGCATGCTGACCACGTGCTCGAACTGCGTGATTCCGGTGGGCAGTATGTTGGGAATCACGGTGTCGGCGAAGACAGGGAACCCGAAGTTGATCGCTCCCGCAGCCGCCGCGTACTTCCGGTCGTCGACTGGACCGAGGGCGAGCACGAAGGCAAAGCAGCGGAACTTGTTGTACAGGAGAATCCGCCGGAAGTCGCCCGGCTCGATGTTGCCGAAGCTCAGCGCGGCGCGTGTGGCAAAGCCAAGGGCGTAGATGGCCGCGCCCGTGTCCGAGCCGAAGGGCACGATGAAGGTGTCGTAGCCCATATCGATGCCCTCTTCCCTGAGCTGGTCCGCCACTGAGCGGCCGTTGCTGTCGCCGAAGAGCAGAATGAGCTGTCCTCTGGACTGCAGCTCACGCACTATCTTGACTGCGACCTCGTTGCTCTTCGCAGCACCTACGATTGCCGCAAATCCGGGCATCCTGCCATCGACCAGTTGAATGCCCCAGCCTCTCATCTGGGCATCGTTGATCGGGCCGTTGTACTCTATGCCGTCTTTCTTTTCGGGCCGTTCGCCCTTGGCGAAGCGTATCCCCTCGATGGCCTCGAAGGCGAACAGGGTCGCTGCTCCCGCGTCCAAAGTCTCACCCAGATATGGCAGCCACAGGTTCTCACCGGGGACCGGCGGCAACAGGCTTCTCGCATAATCTATCACGGGGACCAGATCCCCCAGAGTCTCCACCTTGTGCCCCATCAGACCGTA
>JAZFSU010000211.1:0-3990 GCA_036446335.1 Dehalococcoidia bacterium
CGACATGCACAAGGAGATCCAGGACCAGGTCATCATCAGGACCAAGCAGAATCTTTCCTAGGCACATAACCAGGAGGCCCGCTGACCCGGAGCCTCCTGATGTGGCCCAGCCAAGAACCGATTCCAATACGGGGGCCGTGGTAACTGAGCGTTCGCCACGGCCCCCCTTGTATCATTGAACCTCAGCGCCACCCGCCTGCTTCACATGGTTCGGGACACTCCGGACCACACCCATAGCCAGGATGCCTTAGGATCGGCACAAGCGGAATGGTCGTGGTCTGACGAGCCATGCGGCCCGTCGTCTTCCAGGCTCTCGCCAGCGTTGATTCCAGTTCCGCAATATGCTACCATTTATCTTGAGCATGCCACACAGCAATCTGGCTACGACCACGCCCCACGGCAATTCCTCCGTCGAAAGGCTGACGATAGAGGTCGACGGCCGTCCGATTCACTGCCTGAAGGCCGGCAGCGGCCCGCCCGTCATCCTGGTTCACGGTGGAGCCAGCGATTCCCAGGACTGGGAAGAGACCCTGGAAGCCCTGTCTCACTCCTACACTCTGTACGCCCCGGACATGATCGGATACGGGCAGAGCGACCGTACCGAGGAGTCCTACTATCTTTCCGACTTCGTCAAGGCTACTCAGGGTCTCATCCAGAAGCTGGGGCTACGTTCCATAGCCCTGGTGGGGCATTCCCTTGGCGGGAGGGTATGTCTGGAGATAGCATTCCTCTCCCCGGACGTTGTGACCGGACTGGTCCTCGTGAACACGATGGGTTTCGCCAAGGTCGCTTGGTGGGGATTATTCCTGGGCACAGTTGCGTGGACGGTCCGCAGGATTCTGAGGCGCCCACAACCGTATCCCAAGTTCCTGACAGCGAATGGAGAGGACCGCAATTGGCGCTGCCTTGATCGGCTGCCCTCCCTCAGCGTACCCACGCTCCTCGTATCGAATCGCCGTGACCCCTACTTCTCGGTCTCCGGAGCATTCAAGGCGCTGAAGCTGATACCGCACGCGCGCCTGGAGATACTTCCCGGCTTCGGACATGCCCCGCATAAGCAACGAAGAGAATCCTTCAACAACCTGCTCCTGTCATTCCTGAACCAGGCCTAGACTCCGGCCGCACTATCGATCCATCCCCTCCCGCACATGCACCTCTGCATTCCAAGCGAGAAGGCGTGCCATCCTCCAGCTCTACACCACAGGCAAGCCGCAATCCGCTCCTCGCAAGACTCAACGACGGCGTACATTGTCTCACGCGGTGTCGACTGATATAATGCCGTAGGCCCCCAGAAGGAGGAGCCATGGAAAGAATTATTGGCATCCAGGCCGGCACCGTCGAGGTTGCAGCCGAGCTTGATAACTCCGGAACTGCCGATGCTATCTGGGAAGCACTCCCGATACAGGGGCAAGTCAATACCTGGGGTGACGAGATATACTTCACTATTCCCATTGCCCTCGAACTGGACAATGCGCAGGAACTGGTTGGCATAGGCGATCTCGGGTATTGGCCGCTTGGCCCTGCCTTCTGCATCTTCTTTGGCCCGACCCCAATCAGTGAAGACCGGGAAATCCGGCCCGCCAGCGCTGTAAATGTGTTCGGCAGGATTGTTGGCGACCCGACCGTTCTAAAGCAAGTGCCCTCTGGAACGGACATCCTGGTCGAGCGGAAACCCCAGTACTGATCAGCCCTGCCTCGGCAATCAGGGGAACCTTCGGGCAGAGCGGATCGTCCATAGATGTGAAACTCCGATAGACTCACGGAGGCGACCTTCCATGAGAGCCAGATTGACCATGTCGCAGCTTCTCGTCGTTGCTGTCCTGCTTGACCGCGTGCGGTGAGAAGTCGACTCCTACCGCCAACTCGAGGGAGGTAACGCCCGATGTCATGCTATTTTCGCCATCTGAAGCCCGTTTTCGACGAAGCCGGGATCACAGTCACTCCCGATAACAGGAAGCGGATCGACCAGGTCATACATCAACTGGTTCAAGTTGACTACAAGGAATGTCCATCAGCCTGGAAGGCCCTCAAACAGCAGGTACTTGCCGACGACCGGAAGAGGCAAGAGTTTCTTGGCAGGCTGCGGGACGGCATGCAGTGAGATGGCATGGGGCTACTGCCGCCAACGAGGCCAACCGGTCTATCACGGCAGCGATAGTCAACTCCGCAAGCAGAACGCGATTGGGAACAGGCCCTCACATTTCATCCAGCCACCTGGCTGTGGAAAGCCACTTCTCGTAGCAACCGACGTACTCCTGTACTGTCTCCGCGTTGGGCTCGACACGCCTCGAAGCAGGACGCATCGTTGCTATGGCACTCTCGAAGTCAGTGTAAGCCCCGGACCCGACCGCAGCGCACATGGCCGTGCCCCACGACGTCACGTGATGCACCCCGTATGAACTCACCGGCATCCCAAGAACATCAGAGAGCATCTGTGTCAGAACCCCGCTTTGAGCCAGGCCACCTCCGAGGCTGACATCCCTGATCGTTTGTCCGCTTACCGTTTCCAGCTGCGCGTGGTTGGCCTTGAAAGCAAAGCATATGTTCTCCATTGCCGCCCTGACCAGGTGCCTCTTCTCGACGCTGGTCACGGTAGGTGTTATCGGGAACAAGAAGCCGCCGACACTCACTTTCAACCGTTTCATGTCCATCCACGTCGGTCCGATGCACGCCAGCACACCCTCAGCGCCGGGTGGGAGGCTCCGCGCCAAGTCGTCCATCATGTTGTACACATCCTGGTCAGGGCCTGACTCGCCGAAGAGAATGCCTCTCAGCCAATTGTACGCGCCGCCCGTCTCCTGCGCGTTGCTCTCCAGTATCCATTTGCCCGGGAGGGCATGGCATGTGGTCCAGATCTTCCCGTTCGGATCCATGACGGGCTCAGCCGTCACCATCTGAAGAACAGCGCTCCAGCCCGCGACGATCCCGACCTGGCTATCATCTTTGACCCCCATGCCCAGCAGGCCACACTGAGTGTCGGCCCCACCCACCACAACCATAGTGCCTGGAGACAGCCCAGTTTGCTCAGCCGCCGCTGCCGTGACCGTACCGACGGAGGTGCCTGCCGTCGCAATCACCGGGCAGATTCCGAGCGGCAGGTCAAGTCTTTCCATCAAGTCTCTGGACCACTCGACCGCACATATGTCCACGAGCCCCAAATCACTGGCGCACGAGACCTCACCCACCCGCTCGCCGGACAGCTTGTGAATGATCCAGTCGCCAATCGACAGGACCGTGTCTATCCTTTCGTAGACTTCGGGACGATTGGCCTGGAACCATTTCAGCTTGGCGGGGGTAAAAAGGAGAGAGGGAGTATGCCCCGTGATGCGGTAGACTTCGTCGCCGTGCTCACCATCGATGGCGAAGCCTTCGATGATCGCCCTCACATCAACGTTGGGCCCGGCAAACAACTCTTGCCCTTCCTTGTCGACGAAGACCACTCCCTCCCTCTGGCTGGCTGCGCTGACAGCGATTATGTCAACCGGCTCTACGGCAGCTTTCTGAATCGCCTCCCTGACGAGCTCGCTGATGATGCCCCAGAACTCCCGGGGATCGAATTCCTTTCCCATTGGCCCTGCGTCGTCCGGAACATAGTAAGTCCAGCCCTGGCAGGCGGACGACAGGAGATTGCCCTGCAGGTCAATAATGATTGCGCGGCCACCGCCGGAACCCGCATCTATTGCCAGAACGCACTTGTCGGCCATTTCAATCCCTCACCTGAGTGTTCACGAGGTTCTTGGGACGCTCTCCCCTCATGAATTTGTCTATGTCATCTGCCATCATCTGGGAGTACCGGACCACAGTCTCAAACGTAGCCCCGCCGATGTGAGGCGTGAGAACGACGTTGTCCAGATCCAGAAGAGGGCTGTCAGCTTTCACCGGGCATGTCTCAAACACGTCAAAGGCCGCTCCGGCAATGCGCTTGTTCTGCAGAGCATCCACAATCGCGTTCATGTCGATGACGAACGTGCTGGCAGCGTTCACCAAGTA
>JAZFSU010000212.1:0-9098 GCA_036446335.1 Dehalococcoidia bacterium
CCGTGATTATGGCTATCTTGTTCTCAATATCCATGGACGTGCTCCTGATGCGCCCTCCTTGACCATGCAAGTATACGTCAGTTTCCCGCCTTCGTCCAAACATTAGACGGACAGACTCCTGGCTGCCTGGTATCTGCCACCGTCGACTTCTTTTGCCACAAGGTGCATGTGGGTGGTGAAATACACCGCCGGAGCCCAGCCGGTGAAATCCGTCAAGCAGGGCCAGTGACTGCCTCAGAGCCACACTCCGCAGCTTGTCCCCCCGCCGCGCAGGCCGGTCGGCAAGGATCACTAGGCTGTACGGCGTTTCTGGGGTCTGCCCTAGTCCTGCTGCTTGAGGTGTACCCTGTAGTGGCAGATGTGGGCGCCAGTTCTGGAAGCGCTGTCGATTACCTCGGTCTTGGCGATAGATTTGCCGGTAGCGCCAGCCATCATGCGCCCGGCCAGGCGTGCGCCGCTGTCGCAGCAATAGGGGTTTGGCTCCATCATTCCGAGCTGCACCAGGGGACAATGGCACTGCGGCTTGCCGTCCTCTCCGATGGAGCAGTCGTAGACTAGATCGAAAACGTCACCGTTCTGCTGGACAGCCCAGGGGCCTACGGGCGCGGGCACCTGTTTAAGGTAGGTGATGTAGTCATCCCAACTCATGCCAGGCTGGATTCCTACGGCCCCAATCATGGCCAGGTCCTCGCAAGTCGTGCACATCTTTGTGAGGAGATTCTCTCTGTGCTCGCTTGGGAGGCCTTCAATCTCTCGAAGCAGGGTTGTCATGAGCGCGGGCAGCCACGCCTGGTAGATCGCTCCCTTCACGTCCTCCGATATTTCCAGTGCCATTTCGTGCCCTCCTAAGGCGTATTCGATTGCTAGAATGTGATCACGCCGCGAACGATCTTCCCATCGAGAGTATCATTGACAGCAGCGTTGATCTGGTCCAGCGAATACCGGGCAGAGACCAGTTTCTCCAGGGGCAAATCTCCCGCCATGACCATGTCCACATAGCGAGGAATGTCAAGCTTGGGGCGAATGCTGCCCGCCGTGCACCCCGTGATCGTCACTTCACGCATGAAGCGCCAGGCCTCGATCGCGAATGTTGCGCCGATGGGGGCGAGGCCCAGGACGATGGCCATGCCGCCTGGACGCGGATAGACGGAGTGGAACGCCTGGGTTATCACATCCGGGTTGCCGATGACCTCGAAGCTGTAGTCAACACCTCCCGCAAACTCCGTGGCGATCTTCATGACCGGATCGTCTTTCGAGGCATTGATCAGGTTGGTGGCTCCCAGTGAGCGGGCCATCTCCAGCTTGCTGTCGAGAAGGTCCACCGCGATGATTGGCGATGCCCCCACGAGTTTGGCCGCCATGATCGTGGCCAGTCCAACTCCGCCACAGCCAAAGACAGCCACGCTGCTGCCAGCTTTGACCTTGGCCTTATTGATGACCGCCCCGATACCTGTAGAGGCCCCGCATGCCAGGAGGCACATCACGTCCAGCGGCGCGTCGTCCCGCACCTTGACAGTTGCCGACTCCTCAACAACGGCGTATTCGGCGAAGGACGACTGGGCCATGAAGTGGTTGAGTTCATCGCCGTTCTTCCTCTTCAGCCGCTTGGTGCCATCCGCCATAGTGCCCATGAGCATCGCTGTCTGAGGGTCAGTCTCGCAGCTCGTCGGCACACCCATCATACAAGCGGGGCATTTCCCGCAGGATGGCGAAACGGTGACTATGACCTTGTCTCCCGCCTGCAGGCCTGTCACACCGCCGCCGACTTTCTCTACGATTCCCGCACCTTCGTGGCCCAACACTATCGGTAGAGGCGACAGCAGATCACCTTTGATACAGTGGAGATCGGTGTGGCATACTCCGGTTGCCACCATCTTCACTAGTACCTCTCTGTCTCCGGGATCGTCAAGCTCGACTTCCTCAATCACGAGAGGCGTGTTCCGTTGCTCCAGAATGGCCGCTCTCGTCTTCATCTCATTCCTCCACAGTCGGCAAACAGTCGCGAAGACCGTTCGTACTGACTGCTATTCGTAATCCCCAAAGTAGCCCTTCTTCCGTGCTTCGGTGATGTATTCGGGCTCTGACCACCACTTTTCGATTCCGTGATCTTCGGCAATCGCGTTCGTGGCTATGTAGCTGGGTCCAAACAGAACGCATCCACCGGGATAGACGCTGGCTCCGCAGACGTACAGGTTCGTTATCGGGGTCCTGGTATCGGAGCATTCGTCGTTGGGTCTGTTGATTGCCATCTGGAAGAGCTCGTACTTCCCCTGCTTGTACGATCCCTTCACCATGTTCAGGTACTTGTTTGAGAAGTCAAGAGGAGTGGACAGGTAGGTCCACAGAATATTGTCTTTGGTCATGTTGGGGGCATATTTCTGCAGTGTCTCGGTGAAGCGCTCCTCGTGTTCCTCTCTGACAGAGCGATCCCACCATCTCTCCGCGCCGTCCTTCAGATCAAATGGGGCCATCTCGTACATCGACGCCGTATGTCTTCCCGCCGGTGCCTGGCTTGGGTCGTGCATGGTGGGGAACACCGCGTCACAGCCCAGGTTGGCCGAGAGCTTGCCTGCCTTGATGTCATTGAAATGATGTATCAGGTCGTCCGGCGTCTCATATCCGAGGATATACATAAGTCCGTTGCTGATGTCGCGCTCTGCATTGAATGCAGGAAGCTCCGTCAGAGCCAGGTGAAGCGAGCAGATACTCCATGACTCCCAGTTCCATTTCTCCACCTTGCTGACGAAGGTATCTTCGAGGTGCTCCCTGCCAACATACTTGAGGAACGTCTGGTGGGGATCGATGCTGCTTATCACGCCCTTGTCGGCCTCGTAGACAACGCCGTTTTCAAGCTCGACGCCCTTTGCTGTCCCGTTCTCCACAACAATCCTCTTGATGAGTTGGCTGCCTCTGATATGGCCATTCCCCGACTCTTGAATGACGCGGCATATGGAGTTGCTCAGTCTGTGCGATCCGCCCAGGCAAAGCCTGGAGCTGACCGCTCTGTCCAGATAGAGTGGAACGAGCATGCCGAGGCTGGTAAGGTCATGATCGATTCCCCAGTGAGTGGCCAGATAGAGCATCATGGTCTTCACGCGCTCATTCTCAAAAAGCTCATCAACAATTTCCTGCGGGCTCTTCGGTTGATACTCCTCTATCTCTCTGCCAATCGCTGTCTTCTGGATCCCCACCACCGTCTCTATGAGAGGCAGCGGCGGCACATAGGTGGCGGGCCCTATGTAGTCCTCCACCATGTTCCGGAACTTGTGGTAGACCTCGCGATAGGTCTCCGAGTCCCTTTTCGAGAAGGCGGCTATCGATTCGCAGGATTTGTTCACGTCCGAGTACAGACAGAGGGATTTGCCGTCAGTGAATGGCATTGCTACCTGCAGCTCAGGGTAGACGTAGTTGCAGCGGAACTTCTCGAGTTCCAGGTCGTTGTAGATTGGAGCGTAGTCCACCATCATGTGATACACAGCATGAGTGTTGTGGTAGAAACCGCCCAGCGTCACCTCCTCCGTCATAAGCCCGCCGCCGACCTCGAAGTGCCTCTCGAGCACCATTACCTTTTGCCCCGCTTTGGCCAGATAGGCAGCTACCGCAAGCCCATTGGGTCCGCCTCCGATAATGATGAAGTCGTATTTTGTCTGCATTCCCTTAACCTCCGAGCGTCAATTGAATTCGATCGTCCTTCGACATACTGCGGCGCCGCTATTTGTCGCGTTCCTCCCACGGCTTCCAGAGATCGTGTTTATGGGCCATCCTCTTGTAGCAGGAGTAGGCACAGAAACCTTGGGTTCCTATTGAACAATGTTGGCTGCTCGAGGCCATCCAGAGATTCTCTATCCCGGGCACCTGATACTGAGCCAATTCTGGAATTGGCCTGTTCCTGCCCCATTGAGAAGGCATAGGATCCGGTCCATTCGGAGACCCTTCGATATAGTTGCAGTTTATTCTCAAATGATCATAGGGTGTGCGAAGGTTATGGGCAATCACATTCTCCTGCGTCATATTCGGAGCATACTTCTGCCATTCCTTCAGGACTTGATCCACTGCCTCTCTCTTTACTTGCTGCCATTCAGTCTCGCTCAACCAGCTGGCAGGCGGGAACGCCGCAATCCCAATCAGAGAACTGTGCTTTCCCGGGGGAGCATAGCTTGGGTCAAACCGACTGTTGGGGGAGTCGCTCATATACAGTTTCTCCGGCCAATGGCCAGGCCTTATATGCATATTCTGGTAGCTGTACTCCCTCCAAAGGAAGTCAAGATCAGTGTCCCCCATGAATATCCAGCGAGCCTCGTTGAGCTTTGGTTCCCAGGCTGTCGCCTTGTACTGCGGCAGCTCATGGAAAGCGATGCCTCCACCCCAGAGCACGGCGCCTGTATCGTACATGAGTTTGCTGACCTTGCGGCGGATCTCCGGGTCTATCTGATAATCCCGGAGGTGCCGGTTCAGGGCCTGCTGGATTTCGGCAGTGTCGATTACCAACTCTTTAGCCTCGATCTCGGTACCATCGGCCAACCGTATGCCCACGGCACGCCCATTCTTAAGAATGACGCTGTCGACCTCAGCTCCGACGAAGAATTCTCCGCCGTGTTCACTAAAATGCCTTTGAAGAGCATGAGCAATATTATGGGTGCCCCCTTTCGCCATGCCTATCTTGGCAAGTCCAAAGGGAACCAGCATGCCAAAGATTGATAACTCAGGAGGGGCGGGATAATTGGGGAGAGCCGGGACTATGGCGTTCCATTGCAGGAAGAAAGACCGCATTTCCGGGCTCTCGTAGAGATCGCATGCCACTTCAAAAGACGTCATGCTCTGGTATCTGCGGTCAATGAAATGGCCGGGATCATCATATAGCATATCCATGGGATCAGGCTCGCCAGGAAGAGGTGGAGGATTGAACACGCTGTTTTCGAACGCCACTCCAGCCAGCATGTACTGCTCCAGTGCCTTTTCCATTCTCTCGGCGTCCCTAGGTGCTATTCTCGCAATTTCCTTGAGGTTCTTGGCAATGATATCCATCTGTGGCGTGACTTCGCCAGTTTCTTTGTTCCAGTCCAACGCATCCAGGAAGACCAGACACCTGTCGTCAGGGAATACCTGAGCAACAATTGCCTCAGGGAAGATGATCTCCAGACCTCTTTCATGGAGCTGAAAATCCGTATACACCGGACTTCGCCACCAACCTATCATGTCGGCGCAAGGGTTGCCGACAAAGCCAGGGGCGGGCGTACTGTGACTGCATAAGGCGCCACCAAGTTCTGGATTCTTCTCGAAGATGCCCACCTTCATGCCGTTCTTGGCCATGTAGTTGCCCAGTATCAACCCATTGACGCCTCCCCCAATCATCACCACATCGAAACTTGCATCTGGCATATACGCCCCCTAGGAAGTCACGCTGTCCGAAAGGTTCTGTGACTTGTGTTCTGTGCGTTAGCTCGCCTTGTCATTTCCTTCGTGGCTGGTCTTCGTCTGCGGCTCAGAAGAGCCGTCCCTCCCACGGCTTCCACAGGTCATGTCTTTGGGCAATGCGCTTGTAGCAGTTGTATCCGGCCCAGCCGGTCAATCCGAGGGAGTAATGGCAGGAACCGGCCGCCATCCAGAAGTCCTGAATCTCGGGAATCTGGTATTGGGCAAACTCCGGAATGGGTCTCATCGCTCCCCATTGGCTGGGAGTGCCGGCGATCAGGCCCCAGTTCCCCTCGACAAAGTTATCGCTCCTATGCATGATGTCCCAAGGGGTGTCTATGTTGGCGGCTATCACGTTGTCCCAGGTCATGTTGGGCGCGAACCGCTGCCATTGCTTGAGAAAGTGATCAGGAGCCTCCTTCTTGATTTGCATCCATTCCGCCTCAGTTCGCCAACTGGCCGGGAATGCCATCTCCTCCAGGAGGGCAACGTGCTTGCCGGGAGGCGCGTAGCGCGGGTCCCACTTGGAATCGGTGCCTTCCCACAGGTAGAGTCTATCCGGCCACTGGCCGGGCCTGATATGCTGGTTGCGGTAGCGGTACTCTCTGTCCATATACTCGATGTCGGCGTCGCCCATGAATACCCAGCGCGCCTCACCGCAGTCTGGATTCCACGCGGCCGCCTTGTACTGAGGCAGCTCGTGGAAGGCGATCTGCCCCCAGAATATCTGGCCCCTGTCGAACCTGAGGTTGGCGATCTTTCTCCGGTATTCAGCACCCTTTGGCCCAAGGTCCACGTTGCGCAGGTGCCTGGCAAGGGTCTGAGTAATCACGATAGACGAAATCACCATCTTCTTGGCCTCAATCCGAGTGCCGTCTGCGAGCTTGACACCCGTAGCACGACCGTTCTCCACCAGTACCTCGTCAACATCGGCGCCCACAAAGAACTTGCCACCTTCCTCAGTCAGCGCCCTCTGAAAGGCATGGATGGCGTTGTGAGTACCACCTTCGTACACGGCGCCTCCGAAACCGATCACCTGCATAGGCACATTGGACAGCATGACAGGTAGTGGTGCCGGATCGTCAGGGTAGATGCCGGCGGAGCCCAGCATTCTGAGCGAATGGGCCCGCAGCTCGTCGCTCTCGAACAGATCTGAGACGTATTCAGTAGCGGTCATGAACTGGTGCCGTCGATCGATGCCTGAATTGGGGTTCTGTATTAGCGCCTCAACTAGATCGATTTCATCCGGCAGCGCGGGAGGGCTCCACAGAACGCCCTGGGCCGCAAAACCCCATTCCCAGACCTTCCCTTCCGAGGTCAACCTCGCCAGAGTATCCGCGTCCCTTGGCGATATCCGTTCGACCTCCTTGATGTTCCTCTCCACTATGTCTTCCTGCGGTACCACCATCCCCGTTTCCTTGTCCCACTCGAACGAGCGATAGGAGACTATGCACCGCTCGTCGGGGAACACCATGGAGCTATGCACCCGTGGGAAGATGTAGTTCAGGCCCCTCTCGTGGAGCTTGAAGTCCTGGTTCACCGGGCTGGCCCACAGACCGGCCACATGGGCACAGGGGTTCCCCAGGAAGCCGGGTATCGGCCGCGACTCGGTGCATCCCCCACCACCCAACTCGCGCCTCTGCTCGAAAAGGCCTACGGTATAGCCATTCCTGATCATGTAGTTGGCGGCTATCAGGGCCTGATGGCCACCCCCGACCACCACTACGTCAAAGCTAGCATCAGCCACTTATCCCTCCTTGGCATCGCATCAGTTGTCTCGGCCCGGGTCGTTGCCCGACCAGGACGGTCCAAGTACTCTGACTATGAGCGGACATATTCCAGGACCCGATCACGTAGAGGAAAGGCAATCTGAAAACACTTGTCAGAGCACGGATTGCCTACCGCCCAGATCGAGTCGCCTCCAAAGTAGAGGCCTCCGATATTCGGTGATTGTATGTCGATCTCCGTATCCACCACTGCATAGGCATATCTAGTGAAGTTGAGCTGCAAGTTCATGCCCTCGTGTTCAATGGCTGCGCCAAAGCCGGGGAACCCCTTTTCCATGGATTCCTTCCATCGCGCTTGCGCCTGCCGCACCTTGTCCATCTGAGGTGCAAGTCCGAAGCCACTAAGATCCAATGAGCCGGGGACCATGGAGGTGACAAGCTGTTTCCCCTTTGGTTCGCTGCTGTTTAAGAAGGACCCGAGGGTGAGATCCCCTACATAGGTGGGGACACCATAGTCATTGTCGAAGATATGGAGCCATCCGTAGCCGTCCCTGGGCACAACGTCTTGGTTGAGTAGGAAGAACCCGGATAGGTCGGGGCCAGCCATCTCCGCACACCTTCTGATGGACTCAGCCCAATCTTCTGTCAAATGCTCCTGGCCCAGGACATTCTTGGCTACCGCCTCGAAGATGGGTATTGCGCATATGACAACACGTGCTGAGTATTCCTCGAGCATGGAGAGGTTCTGATGGTCCGCAGCAACCACTCCCCTCGCTATTCCATCCTCTATGGCGATTTCCCTGACAGTCCTGTTGGTGATCACCTGCCCCCCGTGGTCTGTGTAGTACTTCTCCAAGGGAGCTATCATCGCAGTTTCCAGTGTTCCGTTCTTGGGATACCACGGAAGGGGTGCTCCTGCTTCATTGAACGTTTTGAAGGCACTGGCAACGAAGCCGAAGTTGATCCGTGACGGCGGAGCACCAATAACAGGCCCCATTCCATGCATGACTGCCTGGGCGATGGGATCTCCGACCTGTTGATCGATCCAGTCACTGAAACGCACGTTCACCAACTTGTGGCACTCTTCTAGAGACAAGTCAGCACAGATGGTAGCAACCCTCGTGATCTCCTCCTTTGACTCGGGGCCCATTTCCACGCCGGTTGCGAATGCGAAGAACTGGAAGAAATTCCCCGCCCCTAGCTTTGGGTCCATCTCGAAATGCCTTATATGACCAGGACTCTCTTTGCTGACGAGTCCCATGGTCCAGGGCACCATCTTCTGCTCCAGAGGGATTTCAAGTTGAGAGAAGTACTCATAAGCCGCTGTTTTCTCAGTTGAGCCGGACAAAGATACCAGGAAATGGGTGGCCGAATCCACCCGGCAACCATGGAAGTCAACGGAACGATATCGACCTCCGAGGGCCGGATCTTTCTCTATGATTGCCGATGATACGCCCTCCTTGGCCAACAGGCAGCCTATTGCCAGACCACCCGGGCCCCCTCCAACGATGATGACATCGAATTCCCTGTTCATATGAGTCCCTCACTTCCGCAAGACTTGATGCTCGTTGCCTCCGATCATGCCGATAAGCGCTGCGATTACGCGCCGGCCGATCTGTCGTCTTCCCCTTCGTGGATAGCCTTTATCCTCGCGATTGCTTCATCTGCGTCCATGCTGAAGGCCCATCCCTGAGGCTGTGTGCCGATTATCTCATCCTCGGCAAGTTGGGCGATTTGCTCTTTAGTCATGCCGAGGATCGTGCCAAGCACGTGCTCGTTGTCCTGCCCGAGTGTTGGTGCGGGCCTGCGGATAGTGACCGGCGTCTCGGAGAACTTCGCGGGGAATCCGGGATAAGGGTGCGTCCCTGTCACCGGTCGCGTGACCGTCTGGAAGAAGCCCCTGTGTTGCAGTTGCGGATCGTCCAGCACGTCGCCGTAGGACAGGACCGGGCTCGCCGC
>JAZFSU010000213.1:0-2043 GCA_036446335.1 Dehalococcoidia bacterium
TGGCTCAACAAGACTTCGGCCTCGCGCAGCTTGTTGATGATCTGCTCCGGCGTAAACGCCCTCCTGCTCATCAAGAACCCCCTCTCCAAATCGATCCAAGTCTAACATTTCACCTGGACCAATTCTCGGGGGGGCAGGTCATGACCACTTACTTATGCCATTTGCCCCTTTTGGGTGATGGTGGCGCATCATAGCGCGGTCTATAGTGAAATCAGGCTAATCCGAGTTGGGAGGGGGATCGATATGGGGAAGGACGAGGCGATAGGCGACATGCTCACAATAAGGGAAGCAAGCCGGCTTCTCAACGTCCACAGCAACACGCTGAGAGGATGGGACAAACAGGGATTGCTCAAGGCGAGTCGCATCAACTCCCGTGGCGATCGGAGATTCAAGAAAGAGGACGTCAAAGCCTTACTAAAGAGGTAAACCCTGGCTGCGTTGCGTGTGCAGGGTGGCCAGGGTTGGCCAAGTAGTCGTCGCAAAGGTCCCAGAACGGGGGCGGGTTAGAAACCCGCCCCCGTTCGTCATGTGGCTCAATCCATCCGGAAGGCCGCCCTGGTCAAGCGCTCCCACTCCGCGATGGGATGAGAGTTTCTAAGGTCCTTGATCTGCGTGAGCACCGGCAGCCCCGACCTCCGCTCGGCCTCCCATTCCTTCGCAAAGGCCCCGGACCGGATCTCCTCCAGGACATCCTGCATAGTCTGGGATATCTGGGGAATCATGAAACGCGCGGAGCGGGTCATCGACCCGTACTGGGAAGTGTGTGAGTGAAGCTCCATCTGCTCGAAGAAGCCCATCTCGACGATCTTCTGCATTGAATAGGCGAACTCGCCCGACAGGATCAATTCGATCATCACAGCCTCTACGGGGTAGCCGGCATCAATCATAGTCTGGATCGCTGACAGCAGAACCTGTCCGAACGCGGGGCCGAAGGCCTGCTCCGTGAAGAGGTCCAACTCAGCCTCCTGAGCAAACGTCAGAGCCATGACGCCGCTTCTCGTGGAGCCGATCCCTCTCGCTATCGCGAGGACGGTGCTCAGCGCATCTCCGGTAGCGTCCTGGTGAACGCCTACGAAGCTGGGGAAGCCTCTCTGCTCCAGGTACCGCTGCCGAACGCCCGCCCCAATCATTCGCGGCGCCACCATGACCACGTCAATGCCATCCGGCGGCTCTATCAGCCCAAAGGCCACGTTGTAGCCGGAGGCAAAGCAGACAGTATCGCCGCCCGAAAGCCCCGGCAGGACCTCGTCTTTGAATACGCCGGGCATGACCTCGTCCGGAACGAGCAGCAACGCTACCTGTGCGCGGGCCGCCGCTTCCCGGATCGACGATGCGTCAAAACCGTCGTCTTGGGCCTGCTGGCGCGTCTCGTCGGCGCGAACTCCGACCAAGACATCCAGCCCGCTGTCCCTCAGGTTGAGGGCCTGAGCCCGTCCCTGATTGCCATAGCCGATTGCTGCCAGGGTCTTGCCTCTCAGATGGTCAAGGTTGGCATCCTGGTCATAGTAGGTCTTCGCCATGATTCCCTCCAAACAGAGCAGCGTGATGGCTACTAGCTAAACAGACAATTCGCGGCCTGTCAATGGCACAGGGCGACATCCTTAATCCGTGGGTTGAGGAGAGGACATGTCTGCTATCATCGTCACGAAAATGGCGTGTAATCCGTTCGCCCCGAGCCAGTCGAGGGGCCGTTCATGGTTCGACAAGCTCACCACGAACGGCATCAAAGATGTCAATCGCGGCAAGAACAGCCATTTTCATCCTTCGTGGTGCCGGCGGCAAGCGGCATGGCAGATTACTCCGAGAATAGACCATTGATGGTTTCAGGCGCTTCTCCTGCGTCACTCCCGCTTTCGCGGGAGTCCAAGGGCCCCCTTGTCTGGATTCCTGCTTCCGCAGGAATGACACGCGCTCGAGAGGGACAATAACGCCAAGGGCCATACTGCCAGCCCCCGCGAGAGATTGCCTCCCCCGACAAATCGGGGTCGCAATGACATGCTAATCCGTGAGTTGGCCATAGTCACCGATGAGGTGAACATCCCA
>JAZFSU010000214.1:0-3317 GCA_036446335.1 Dehalococcoidia bacterium
GGGATACCCGCTGCGATGGTGATGTATCGCGATATCACCGAGCGCAAGCGCATGGAGGAGGAACTGCAGAGCAGTGAAGAACGGTACCGAGGCGTCGTCGAAAACGCGCTGGACGCTGTGTACACTGTATCGCCGGATGGCCTCATCACTTCCATCAACCGCGCGTTTGAGACTATCACCGGCTGGCAGTGTTCCGAATGGATTGGCAAACCTTTCGCACCTATCATTCACCCGGATGACTTGCCTCGCATGACGGAAGCGCTTCAGCTCTCTTCGGGAGGGCAAACGGGACAATTGAACGAAGCACGTATTCTCATGAAGTCAGGCGACTATCTGTCGTTGGAGTTCACCGGCGCCCCTCTGTTCGTTGAGGGGGAACTGGTTGGCTACCTGGGAATCGGGCGCGACATCACAGAGCGCAGGAAGGCTCGGGAGGCGCTGGAGGCTCAAGAGTCCTACTTCCGGTCTCTCATAGAGAACTCTCAGGACGGCATCACGATTCTGAGAGGCGACGGAACTGTCAGCTATGTGAGCCCATCTTGTGAGCGTATCCTGGGGTTGAAGCTGGACGAGATAATGGGTTTGAACCCTCTCGAGTGGGGTCACCCGGACGATATGTCGAAAGTGTCCGGCCCTTTCGCTCAATTCCTGCAAGAACGAGGCGGCACTGCGCAGGCCGAGGTACGCGCCCAGCACAAAGATGGGTCGTGGCATTGGATTGAAGTCGTGGCAAACAACCTCCTTGACGATCCCGCGATCGAGGGTGTTGTGGTCAACTGGCGTGACGTCACTGAACGCGTGCAAGCTGAGAAGACGTTGCGTCACAGCGAGGAGTATTTCAGGGCGCTTATCGAGAACTCTCTGGACGCCGTTGTCATGCTCAACAGCGACGGCACGCTAGGCTACCAAAGCCCATCCTTCGAAAGGGTCCTGGGATATGAGCCAGAGGAGACGATGGGCAAGGATCCTCTTGAGTTCGTTGACCCGGATGACATGGCGAGAATAGGTGGGCTACTGGCGCAAATGTTGGGGGATCATGGCAGCACTATGCGCGACGAGGCGCGCGTTCTGCACAAGGACGGCTCCTGGCGGACCCTCGAGGTCGTTGCCTCCAACCTTCTCGATATGGCATCTGTGGCTGGCGTAGTCGCCAACTTCCGGGACATAACCGATCGCAAACAGATGGAAGAGAAGCTGACAAACCTCTACGAACAGGAAAGACAGCTGCGCCAGCAGCTGGAAGAGGAAATGAATAGAAGGATAGAGTTTACCAGGACACTGGCGCACGAGCTGAAGACTCCTCTCACGTCAGTCGTCGCTTCCAGCGATTCGCTTCTTGCCAAGCTTCATGATGAACCTTTGCTGGGCCTGGCCAGGAACATAGGCCGAGGCGCCGCCAACTTGAATAGCAGGATCGATGAGCTTCTTGACATGGCGAGAAGTGAGGTGGGCACCCTCGAGTTGAAACTCGAACCGGTCGACGTGCTGCAGCTGCTCCGCGATGCTGTCGACAATATGGCGCCCGTGGCCGCCAGCCAGGGGCAGACACTTGTGTTGGAGCTGCCGCCATTCCTCCCCCAGGTTCGTGCCGATGATGCTCGTCTACAGCAGGTCGTGCTCAACCTTCTTAGCAATGCTCTCAAGTTCACTCCGAAGGATGGCAAGATCAAACTGAAGGCTGGGGAAAAGGGTGGTGCTCTCATAGTCGAGGTCCAGGACACGGGTCCCGGGGTATCCGTGGAGGAGCAGGAGCGGCTGTTCAAGCCGTATCAGCGTCTTGAAAGCGACAAGGGACGCCTGAGTGGGTTGGGACTGGGTCTTGCGCTCTGCAAGACGCTTGTGGAGCTTCATGGGGGGCAGATATGGGTGAAGAGCCGCACTGGAAGAGGGGCGACCTTCGGCTTCTCGCTCCCTCTGGAAGTCCAGAGTCGGCGTGCAAAGGAATCTCACAAGGTGGAGAAACTCTGGAAGGTCCTGATCATCGAAGATGATCCGGAGATCATAGACTCCATCTCTCTAGGCTTCCAGATGGACTGGCCTGAGGCTAAGTTGATTTCAGCCAGACTGGGAGAGGACGGCATCGATATGGTGGAGACCGAGGACCCCGAGGTGGTCATCCTTGATCTGGGACTCCCAGACATGAGCGGCTTCGAAGTATTGAGGCGAATCCGCCTCTTTTCTGCTGTCCCTGTTATCGTGCTCACCGTCAAGTCCGGGGAAGCCGACATA
The DNA here is from genome assembly GCA_036446335.1 of Dehalococcoidia bacterium. Taxonomy (GTDB): domain Bacteria; phylum Chloroflexota; class Dehalococcoidia; order SZUA-161; family SZUA-161; genus JAZFSU01. Next base: position 2,230 of record JAZFSU010000214.1, read on the forward strand.
ACCCGCGGACTCGAATGGGGAGCCGATGACTACCTGACCAAGCCATTCAGGCAGAAGGAGCTCCTGGCGCGGCTGAAAGTCCAGCTTCGCAGGCAGACTTCCCCGGATGAGGAGGCTCCCATAATCTGCGGGTCGTTGCGCCTCGATCCCTCCACGTATCAACTCACACATGGCAGCAAGGAGATAAGCCTCACCATAATCGAAGGTCGCATCATGCAGCATCTGATGAGGAATGCAGGGCATGTCGCCACGCATGCTCGCCTCGCCGAGGCGGTCTGGGGGGAGGACTACCCGGGGGCTCTGGACAGCCTGAGAGTCTACATTCGATATTTGAGGGAGAAACTCGAGGCCAATCCCAGCAGTCCGAAGCTGATCCTGACCAAACCCGGCATAGGATACTTGCTCACAAAGCCGACCTAGGGATGACAGAAGACATCCTGTCTGACTCAGGAATCCGTGAGACGAGTCTCGCAGCTCGCGGCCGCCAGGACATGCCTGATGGCTTCATTGCCCTAAGAATAGATCTTTGCTGCTGGGGACTGACACTTGGCCAGAGTCATGTTGGCCAATATGGAGGTCTTCATCTTCACCAAACCACTCTCTGGATGGGAGAGCCCCGAGCCCTTCGGCAAGCTCAGGACAGGCTTGTCGAGGAGGCCGTCCATGGTTCGACGGGCTCACCACGAACGGCCTCGGAAGTGTCAATCGCGGCGAGACGATTGTTTTCATCCTCCGTCGTGGCGAACTCAATCGCCATGACAGATTGTCGGGAGGATAGAGTCTGATCGGTTCGCCCCGAGCCCTTCGGCAAGCTCAGGACAGGCTTGTCGAGGGGGCCGTCCATGGTTCGACGAGCTCACCACGAACGGCCTCGGAAGTGTCAATCGCGCCCAGACGACCGTTTTCATCCTCCGTCGTGGCGAACTCAATCGCCATGACAGATTCCCGCAAGCCTCTAATATCTTTCTAATGTTCCTCTTACGTCTTTCTAATGCTCGTTGAGTAGACTGGGGCATCTCACCAGCGCAACGGTTGGCCCCTAATTCTGAGACTGCACCAAGAGCAAGAGTTCGTTCCAGGACGCTGCC
>JAZFSU010000215.1:0-10504 GCA_036446335.1 Dehalococcoidia bacterium
GCCAACCTCCTGCAGTTTGCCCGCAAGCATGATCCTGAGAAGAAAATGATCTCCATCAACAGGGTCGTCGAGGACAGCATCGAACTCAACGCCTACCGGCTGAAGGTCAACAACATACAGATAGCACAAGAACTTGACCCAACCCTTCCGGAGACTGCGGGAGACTTCTTCCAGCTACAGCAGGTCTTCGTGAACCTCATGACCAATGCAGAGCAGGCCATGACACAAGCTCACGGGAAGGGCAAGCTCACTATCAAGACTCAGAGGTCGGGCACCACAATCCACGTAACCTTCACCGACGACGGGCCTGGCATCGAGAAAGAGACGTTGAAGCAGGTATTCGATCCCTTCTTCACTACCAAAGAGGTTGGACAGGGAACGGGCCTCGGCCTCAGCATCTGCTTCGGGATCGTCGAGCAGCACGGAGGCACCATCGGCGCTAAGAGCAAGCTCGGGAAGGGAGCCACTTTCACAGTCGAGTTGCCCATCGTCTCCGCTGACGCAACGATAGCCGGGCAATCTGACCCAGTCCCAACGAAGTAGTCCTGGCCACCCACCGCTGGCTTCGCGACCAGGCTGCATCCCAGGCACACCCGCATCGCGCATGTTGCGGAATCCATCCCCTTCAGGATCAATGTCCGGGCAACCCGCGCCATAGTGCGAAGGGCCGCTTCCTCAGCCTTCCAGCAAGAAACCCAGAATCTCCCGGTTGAATGTGCCTCTCATCTCTATGTGAATGGAATGCGATCCCCCCTCCAATTTGACCAACCTGGAGTTCGGTATCTTGCCTGCTATCACTTCGGACGAGCGAGGCGGCAGCACCCTGTCCTCTGATCCAGTGATCACCAGAGTCACCGCCTCAATCAGATGCAGCCTGTCCAGCGTATTGCTGCTGGCGGAAGCCTCGAACTGCGCCAGGAGACCGTCAAGCCCGGTCGACCTGGCATAGCGCCTGGACAGGGGAACCATGATAGTCCTGAACAGCTTGTTGTTGAAGGAGCGAGCGGTCACGGTGCCCATGAACTCCAGGATATCCACGCTTCGCATGTCCTCGGGAGAGAAGCCCTCCCTGAGGCCAAGGTTCTCCTGTATCTCTTGAGACATGGTTCCCGTATCTTCGCCACCAGGATAGGTTGACGCCAGGACCAGCTTCATCACGCGTTCCGGGTAGTTGATCGCCACCTCCTGCGCAACCACGCCGCCAAGGGACATGCCCAGTACATGGGCTCGATCGATCCCGAGATGGTCCATCAGGCCCACCACGTCGTCCGCCATGTCCCTCATGGTGTACGGCTCGCTCGGCCGGTCCGAGCCGCCCACTCCCCGGTTGTCCAGGGCAATTGCCATGAAGTGCTTCCTAAAGACACGCGTTTGAAGAAGCCACGCACCACGCCTCCCTGCGAACCCCATGATCATGATCAAGGGCTCACCCTGGCCTTGAACGTCGTAGCCGATTCCGACGCCGTTGATGACAGCCTTTGGCATTCTGACCTCCGCCCGTCTGCCTGAGACTAAAGCAGCGTTCGCATGCTACAGGACGGTACTGCTGCCTGTCAATAAGACCACCGCAGGAGGCGCTCCGTGGTCGGGGGAATCCTCACAGGATTGAATTGTACCGCACGCCGTTCGCGGTTCGACGGGCCTGTCCTGAGCGAAGCCGAAGGGCTCAGGGTGACCGGCTTAGCCTGCACGGTGCACTTTTTCGAATCCAAACCCACGGACCAAGGCACAGTTGCCCCCTAATCCGTGGACACTCGATCAAAGTGTTCACCTCACTGGTGACTTCGGCCGACTCACGGATATGCATGTCATTGCGACCCCGATCTATCGGGGGAAGCAATCTCTCTTCGCGGATCAGAGATTGCCGCGTCGCCCTTCGGTTCCCTCAGGGCTCCTCGCAACGACAACAGACATACCTTCTCGCCAATCCAAGGCACAGTTGCTCGTCCTCCTGTTTTCATCGTTCGTGCGGTATGATATGCTGTCCTATGAGACCTTGAAAGGTATGTCCTTCAACCGAGCTATTCCGAACTTGGACTTGGATAGGGGTCAGCTTCGCAACGACCTGGCGAAAGCCCCCACACGAAGGACCCGGCACACAGCAGCTTGAAACTCGATCTGCACACTCACTGCCGCGAGGCGACCGCCTGCCCCACGCCTACCCTGGACATCGCCAAGAACATCGTGGCTGCAGTGAAGGCGAAGGGGCTGGACGGCATCGCCACCACCGAACACTACACGGAACGCTACGGTCATGAGCTCAAGGAGATCGTCGACCGTCAGCTGAACGCCGAGATACTCGTCATCCCAGGGCAGGAGCTCGACAGAATGTTCTTCGGCCGCGAGAGAGGTGTGTTCCACGTCGTCGAACTGTACCTGCCTGACGAAGTCACTTTCAGGTTCATAGCGCATCCCGGCCACCCGTATGTCAGAGACCTCGGGGCCCAGATTGACGGCAGCATCCACGGCATAGAGCTCAAGAACCCTTCGCACGCAGACGAGATGGACGAGGGCCGGATACGGCAGCTTGCCGAGCAACATGACCTGATTCTGCTGACCAACAGCGATGCCCACGCTCTCAGCGATATCGGCAGCTTCTACAACGAGATCGACCTGCAGCAGCTGTCCGCTAGAGCCACAGCAGCATGACCGGAGCCACGGTCCCCTCTTGGCAGCCAAACGCGGGAGACGACAGGGCATCGCTCGACATCGCAACGGCGAAAGAGAGCTCTAAGAGGACTCGAGGGCAGATCTCAGCCCTGAGTAGTAAGCGGCTGCACCAAGCGCCTTGACGGCAGTTTCCAGGTCGAGGTACGTTGCCTGACCCTGCGCCTCCAACTGCCGTGACATCTCCTCCATCACCGACAGCTTCATCCCGTAGACCCAGACGGCCACAGGCTTCGTGACATGCCGCTTCAAGCGCCCGAACATCTCCAGAATAGGGGGGAACATGCCCTCAAAGCCAGCGTAGATGGCGATCACGGCGCAATCTACGCTGGCATCGTCTAGAACCATGGCTATCGCTTCTTCGTGGACGGAAAAAGGGTCTTCCGAAACGGAGAGTATCGGGCCCAGATCGACAGGATTGCGAACCAGTCTGGAGGACAGCTTCCCCAGCCTTTCAGCGGTGGTCCCGGAGAAGACGGAGAGCGCAAGCCCGGCATCGATCGCAACATCGACCGCCACTACGCCTGCCCCGCCAGTCAACGTAATGATGGCTACGCGGTTGCCGCCGGGCAGAGGCTGAGTAGCGAAGAGCCTCGGCAGATCCCAATATTCCTGCCAGCTGTTGACGCGTATAGCACCGACTTGCCTCAAAGCAGCGTCAAAGATCAGCTCGTTTCCAGCGAGCGATCCTGTGTGAGAAGCTGATGCCCTTGCCCCGTCTTCGCTGCGGCCAGCCTTGAAGATCAGCAGTGGCTTGTGGGCTACGAGTTTTCGGGCCGCCTCCATGAACGCCCGTCCATCTTTCACGTCCTCGAGGTGCATGGCGACCACCTTGGTCTCGAGGTCCGTCGCCAGGTAGTCGAGCAGATCAACCTCATTGACGTCGCACTTGTTACCGACGTCGCACATCTTGCTGACAGGATAGGCTCGATCCTCCAGGGGCTGCGCCGCGGGGCCGACAAACCCGCTCTGGCTGCAATACGCCACTCCGCCACTCCGGATTCTCTCGTAAGCGATGAAGTAGGGAACAGTAGTGAACCCGTTCGCCGTGTTGACCAGGCCAACCGTGTTCGGTCCCATCACGCGGATACCGGTGCGGCGACCGACGTCCACCAGGCGCTGCTGAAGCTCAGCCCCGTCGTTGCCAGCCTCGGCGAAGTTCTCAGTCACGACAACGGCAGCCCTTACTCCCTTGTGTGCGCACTGCTCAACGATTCCCGGAACCGTGGCCGGCGGCGTGATCACAATGGCCACGTCAACAGCCTCAGCCACCTCATCGATGCTGGGATAGACTTTCAAACCGAGGACTTCGCTATACGACGGGTTGACCGGGTATATGCCGCCTGAGTAACCGAACTGGAGCATGTTCCTTATGGCAACCTGGCCCAGTCCTACCACCTCGGCAAGCGAACCGATCACGGCCACGTTGCGGGGCTCGAAGAACGGCGCCAGGTCGGTTTTCCGGGTTGGTCTCATTGAAGCCATAAACCTGATCGGCCGCCGGGGGCGCTGCACCCACTCGACGGCCTGGAGTTGGAGAGGGCACACGTTGCGGCCTGCCAACGATTCTCACACAGGCCACCAGGCAAGTCAATTTGGGATAGCTAGCGGGAAGGGTGGGCACGGAATCCTGAGGCAGCGCCACCGACCAGGGGCTCGTTCACAGCCGATGGCGACGTCTGAGTACGGCTGCCAAGACCAGTTTCTTGAACACCCCTACTTCTTCAACACTATATACCCGAGCACGCCTATGAGTGGAACCAGCACTGCCCAGCCGATTGCCAAGACGATCCACCAATCATTTGACTCCGATGGCAGCTCGGTGGGTGTGGCAGTCGGGAAGGAGGTTGCAAACGGTGTGGGCGATATCGTCGGACTCGGGGAAAGCGTGATGGTGGCCAGCGGCGTGGGCTGGGTGGTGTTTCCGCCCGGCGTCAGCGCCGGCGTTGGGGTCGGGATTGGGGCCAGCGTGGGGGTTGGCGTCGGTGTCACGGTTGCGGTTGCGGTTGGTGTTGGGGTGGGTGTAGGTGTTGGGGTTGGGGTTGGGGTAGGCGTTGGCACGGGCGTGGGCGTAGGAGTAGGAGTTGGCCTCGGCGCACTCACCGTAAGGTTGAGCACCTTGTTCTCGCCCGAATCCCAGGTTCCTGTTTCCGCGGCGTAATGCCCGCCTATTCTGAAGAGTATCTCCGTTCCTGCGGCGTATGACGTGCCACGCGGAGGCTCTATCTTCAGGAGGTACGTTGAATTGCCATATCCCGCCGGAACAGTGGTCGAGAACACGTCTCCTTCTATCTCTGCGTACACAGGAACACCGTCGGCCGCCCCCAAGTCGTTGACCTTTGCCGTGCCGTGAAACCAGCAAGGCAACTGTTGACTCTGGGCCGCAGCCAGGGACGGCAACATGATGGCTACCACTGCCAAGGTAGCCACCAACAGCAGTGACATTCTTGTCATGGCCTCAACTCTCGCCTTCCCGTTGCTCATCGCCCCCGCTCTTATGGGAGGACCCCGCGCTCGCTGCCAGTCTGCCTCTCATCCAGCCTGAACACCGATCCGCTTGAGACCAGCACCATCTCGCGCGCCGCCACATCCCACTATTACATTGTACACTCCATCTACAAGCGCGACATCCCATAAACGTCCTGAGCATCATGCGAAAATGGTATCGACCTGCAAAGGACTGGCCAGCGGGAAAAACGTGGAGGAAAAGGTAGGTGCGCGTCACTGGCAGCCTCAAGTTCGCCCTCACCAGGTAGCAAGGCGTGAGCTTCAGCTTGCGGAAAAGGTGACGGTATCGAGTTCCCTGGTACTGTCTTCAGCCGCGCCGGCTGCATTGGCGATGAGGCGGCGCCGACCGCGTGCTGACGTAGCGAAGATCGAATCAAGCCGATCAGGGCCAACCGTTACGACTGCATTTCTCGAACGAACTCGCTGTATTCCGCGAGCTTGGCCAGGGCAAAAGCCGCTCTCCGAGGCTCGGAATACACCGGCACCTTGCTCTGAGACAGGAACCTGAGCTCTCCCCTGGGCCAGCCCTCCGGAGTGGCACCGCAGATAACCGTGGGCTTGCCTGTTGCCTCGATCTCGCTGATCAGGAGGTCAGCTACTCTCTTATCTCTGACGTCGTCGTCAAACGGCGGGCCCGTGAACGCAGCCAGAATCATGTCAATGTTCGGGTCTCTGCCGACGATTCTGATCGCCTCCTTCATGTAGCGATCAGGGGCGAGAGCACCGATCAGGCCCAGATCGACGGGATTGTTGACGCTTGTCCCCATGGTTTCCACGACGCCGGAGAGTTGCTCTCGTGTCTCGGCGGCAAGCCTGGGAACTTCCAGCCCAAGTTGGCTGCAGGCGTCCGTGGACGTGACCGCAAGACCACCGGGAGTCGTGATGATGCCCACTCTTCTCCCGCGTGGCCGGGGGAGGTAGTGAAGTGCCAGCATAGCGTCCGTCAACTGCTGGAAGCTCTCGACAGACACTATGCCTGTCTGACGGCAGAGCGTTTCCCAGATGACCGCAGGGACCGCCAGCGTGCCGGTGTGTGATTCTGACGCCGCAATCCCGGCCTCGGTGTTGCCGCCTTTGAGCACGATTATGGGCTTGGTCAGCGATATCTCGCGCGCGACCCGCAACAGCCTCCCATCCCTGATGCCCTCCACGTAGGCCACTATTATCTTCGTGTCAGCATCATGCCCCATGTACTCGAGGAAGTCCACGAAGGTGAGATCACCGTCACTCCCACAGCCAGCGCCCTTGCTGGGCCTGAGCCCGGTGGCGGACACCGACATCAGCAGATAGTAGAAAAGAAAACCGCTGTGCGAGATGACCCCCACGGGTCCGCCCTCTGTGGGGAGAATGGTCTGCGGAATCAGCCTGGCTGAGGGGTTATAGGTGCCCACCGAGTTCGGCCCGATCACCCTGGTGCCGCCGGCTCTGGCGATTCGGACGACCTCCTGCTCAATTGCCTTGCCCTCCGGCCCGCTTTCACCAAATCCCGCGGCATAGAGAATGACCGCCTTTGTTCCCTTCTCAGCGCATTCTCTCACTATGTCGGGCACCGCCTCACGAGGGACTGTCACCAGTGCCAAGTCAACCTCGTCCGGAATATCCTTGATGCTGGGATATACCTTGAGGCCCGCCATCTCTCCTCCCTTGGGATTCACGGGGTATATCTTGGGAAAGCCGGCGGCCACGAGGCTATGCAGGAACATGTACGCCACATTGGTTGCAGTGGTGGAGATCCCCACCAGCGCTATCGACCTGGGATTGAACACGGGATCAAGCTGCTCAACGATGTTTTGGCTCATTGACTCGCTCCGGATACGCACCTTTCTGTCAGCGTCCTGCACCAGTCTCGATGCCAGCCATGCTCCACGCGTTGCTGCCCGAGTCTCCAGGCCTTTCGCTTCGCCACCCTGGCGAGTGAGGACGCACGTTCATGATACCTGACGAGTGCCTCAAGTTCAAGGCGAGACGCCGGCCCCAAACGCGCGTCCGCTTCTGTACAGGTGAAGATGTAACCAGGTTTACATTCTTTGTGTAATCCCGTTGATAACACTCGCGTACGGCTTTCACTACACTGGTAGATAGGAGGTCGGGACAATGGAAACAGCGCAGAAGGCAATGGCAGCCACGAGGGGAACCCGGAACACAACGGCCCAACAAAGCCACATCGGGCTGGTTTACATTCTTCTGGCGCTGAACGCTCTGGACGCACTGACGACGCACATCGGCCTGCAGATGGGCGCTGTCGAAGCCAACCCTGTAGTCGCCGGCCTCATGGGCGAAGTCGGGGAAGGCGCCACCTACCTCGTCAAGATATCAGTCGTTCTTGCGGCAGCGTTGCTGCTCGCCAGACTCGGCAGGCCGCAGGCGCTCAAGTGGCTCAACCTCGGGATGGCAGGCATCGTCGTCTCGAACCTCTTCATTCTCACGAACAGCTTCATCGGGTAGCGGGCAGGCTGCACAGCAGATAGGGGACATCTACACTAGAGCCCGCTGATCCACGGCAGAAACCTGACAGCGATCGATAAGATGGTCCTGGCTCTGCATCACATGACGCCTGTCTTGCGCAGTATGACGGTGACGTGAGGAAGGATGTTGACCGTCTCCTTCAAGTCCCACCAGATGTAGCTCTGAATCTCAAGACGGCGCAGGATCGGTTGCCCATCTGCCTCAATCAAGCACACCCGATGGCTGTTCAACGCGCCTCCGTAGTCGCACTCGGGCAACCCGCGTCACCTTGGTTGCCTCCAATCCCAGCTCCTCGTACAACTCCCTGGCCGCCGCACACACAGCGGGCTCCCGCCTCTTCAACCCGCCACCCGGCAGCGAGTAGCGACGCGCCCGCCTGTCCTTGACCAGCAGGACCTTCCCATCCCGCAGCACGATCGCCGTGGCCCTTTGACGCAAACGCTGCTTCACCATCCTGACCTCACCACAGTTGTCGCCCGGTGGTTTTCCGCCACGGAACTGAATGACATCGGGCCATATAGCTTACGAGCCTCGTGATTTGTCCTCGTAACATAGTGTAGCGGTGGGGCAAGAGCGAAGTCAACCCGGAGCATTGAAACTCGCCTCCCCTTCCGGTATCATCTTGGCAAAGGCCGTTCCTTGCCGAGATGACCATACCAGACAAGAACCCTGCTTTGCAACTGGACCACCTCTTCAATCCCCGTTCGGCAGCTGTCATTGGCGCTTCCAATACGCCCGGAAAGTGGGGCTGCGACATACTCAACCTGCTGCTGACAAGGGGCCAGAGGCAGGTCTACCCGATAAACAGGAACAGGGCTGAGGTGCTCGGGGCCAAGGCCTACGGCAGCATTGCAGAAGTGCCGGGGCCGGTGGACTTCGCGGTGATTGCCGTCTCCGCACAAGCCGTGCCAGCGGCGATGCAGGACTGTGTTCGGAAAGGGGTCAAGACCGCGCTCGTGATCTCGGGCGGGTTCTCCGAAACAGGCGATGATGGGGCAAAGCTGGAGCAGGAGATCGTCGAGATCGCGAGGAAGGGCGGCATACGTTTCATCGGGCCCAACTGCGCCGGCCATCTCAACACTTCGTCCGAGCTATTCACCGCACCATACCTGCCACCAGTCAGAAAGGGCCCCGTGGCATTCATCTGCCAGAGTGGCAACCTTGGCCTCATCGTTCTTGCCATGGGACATGAAGTTGGGCTCGGCTTCAGCAAATACGTCAGCAGCGGGAACGAGGCCGACCTGCGTTTCGAGGACTATCTCGAGTATCTGGGCGAGGACGAGGACACAAAGGTCGTCCTCGGCTATGTCGAAGGCTTCAGGCAAAGCAGGCGCTTGCTGGAGCTGGCCCGGAGGATCACGCAGAAGAAGCCGGTAGTCATCATGAAGGTGGGACGCACGGACACCGGGGCCAGCGCCGCCCTGTCTCACACCGCCGCAATGTCAGGCACCGACGATATCTGCGACGCCGCGCTCAGGCAATCCGGCGTATTGAGGGTTGACGGCGTTAGCGACCTCATCGATGTGGCCTCGATTCTGGTGGGCCAGCCCCTGCCCAAGAGCAGGAGGGTAGCGGTACTGACGGTTGGCGGCGGCCTGGGAGTTATCGCAGCGGACGCCTTGAGACAGCACGGCATGGAACTGCCACAGTTGACGCCGGCTACGATGGGCAAGCTTGATTCTGCTCTATCGGGAAGGTGGTCTCGTAGAAACCCGGTGGACACGAGCGGCGACTTAAGCTACCCCTGCCTGCAGCCGCTCCTCGAGGACGAGAACGTCGACGCCGTGCTGATTGCAGGCCCTGTCTGGTCGCCCGCCGGCTTCTCTGCTCTCATCAGCACTCCGCCCTGGGAAAGAGACAATCTGGCTGACATCGAGGCATTGATCAGCGGCATAGAGCAGGAGTCGATCAGGAACCTGGAGGCTACCCTCGAACTCATGAAGCGACATCAGAAGCCGGTTGTCCTCTCTTCGTGGGCGAGCGACGACGTCAAGGGCGGGGAGCTCTACATGGCCCTGCAACAGAAACATCTGCTGCCCTATCCGACCCCGGACAGAGCCGCAAAGGCGCTCGCGAAGCTGGTCGAGTACAGCGAGTACGTCGGCGTGGCCAGTGTATAGTTCGAACCCCTTCGGCATAGGAGCTGCACCTACCCTACCCCGTATGCACCCCGCAACGGCATCCGAGACCCTAATTGCTGCGCTTAGCCGCACTTGCGGGCTCGTGCATAACTATTGCCAGCAATTGACCAATAGATTATAATCATCCGCACATTCCATCCTGATTCGTTAGCGCTTTGCCGTTATCCCTTTATGGTGCAATGGTTGGGTCTTGCTCTGCTCCTTGGGGGAGCAGCCCCTCGCAGCAGTCGCGGGTGTGGCCAAGAGAAGGACGTGGCCCAACCGAAGGCGTCCCTGCCACAGGGACACGGTTTAACGATGACTGCAACACGGCCAGTTGCCTGAACCTTTCACTGCGATCGGGGAGGCAGGTCATGGCAAACAGAAGCGGAGCTGTCCCGCGGAAACCGCTCAACCCTGCCACGGCACCACCCACACGATGGGAGGTCGGACTGGGAGCCTTCGCGGCCGCCTCCGTCGACGCTTTCATGCTATTCGACGAGAACCTCAACGTCGTAGGCATGAACCCCGCGGCCGAGAGATTAGCTGAGCCGTCGAGGGAACCACCCGGAGCCCCCATCGGCAAGAGCATCCTGGACCTTTCTCCCGAGATCAAGAACTCCCCAAGGTACGACGAATACCTGAAGGTCCTGGAAACAGGGGAGCCGTGCTATGCCGAGGTCGTCTCGCACCATCCGCAACTCGGCGAGAAGCGCCACAGCGTCAAGGCATTCAAGGTTGGA
>JAZFSU010000216.1:0-3557 GCA_036446335.1 Dehalococcoidia bacterium
TAGTCGTAGCGGAAGCTGCGGCTGGATCACCTCCTTTCTAGGGAGTTATGAGGCTTCGGCCTCAAAATCCTAGGTCGGTCGGTGGAGTTCGCTCCACTGCAAGTTTGGTTACACATCTTCCTTCCGCTCTCCAGAGGTTAAGGTGCTCTCTTCTTCCCAGGTGTCGCTTCCCCTTGTCAACCACGTCGCAAGGCCAAGTCCGGATCGAGCCCCTGGCCGAGGACCCGCACCGCACACATTGTCTCCCAGTCTCATGCCGATCGCATCCATCCAAACCTGTCCCAATTGACACACATTCGGTTTTGTGCTAGCATCCCAAACACATGGCGGTACTCAGCGCGCGCGTTTTTTTGGGATGGGGATCGTGGTATATTCCGGTCATATTTTCGTCACCGAAGGCAGGGTAAGAGGCGGCATTCATGTGGGGAGTACTATTTCGAGTCTTCATCGGAGCAATCCTAGGCGGTGGGGGAACAGGGCTAGGCGTCCTAATCGCTCGGACGCAAGATACCGGTAATACGGCGCTGTGGATGCTGGCCCTCGGCATCGGCGGCTATATTGTGGGCTACTTGATTGCTCCGTATGTCGGTGCGCATCCCTATCGCTTGGCCCAGCGCTACTCGTGGCGACTATACAGACTGCTCCCACTTGAGCGCATTGTCGCCGCAGCCATCGGGCTCGCATTTGCCCTCGTGATAGCCTCTCTGCTCGCGCTTCCGCTGTCCTACCTCCCTGGCTTATGGGGTCAGGTACTACCCCTGGTCGCTGCCACCCTGTTGAGTCTGCTCTTCGTTCCCATCATGGTGATACAGGGCCGTGGCGTGATACAGTTCTTTTTCAGGACCTCCCCAAGCTTGTCCACGCAGAGTAGCCCGTTCAGCAATCAGATCATCCTGGACACCAGCGCTATCATCGATGGCCGGATCGCTGACATCATCCGGACAGGCTTCATCCAGGGCACTTTGATCATACCCCGATTCGTTCTGGACGAGTTGCGTCACATCGCGGACTCCAGCGACCCGACTCGCCGCACCAAAGGACGTAGAGGCCTGGACATGCTAACCGATCTGCAGAGGGAGTCGGATATCCCGGTTCAGATATCGGACATAGACTTCCCTGACACCCGCGAGGTTGACTCGAAGCTGATCAAGCTGGCCAAGACTCTGCACAGCCCCATCATCAGCAACGACTCCAATCTGAACCGCGTAGCCAGCATCGAAGGAGTGAGGATGCTCAATGTTCACGATCTGGCCAACGCCGTCAAGCCCGTAGTCCTGCCCGGCGAGGAAATAATGATACGCATTGTTCAGGAAGGCAAGGAACCGGGTCAGGGCGTCGGTTTTCTCGACGACGGGACAATGGTTGTGGTCGAGGCAGGACGGCGCCATCTCAACTCCGACCTCGGCGTCATCATCACAAGGGTCCTGCAAACAGCGGCTGGGCGCATGATCTTTGCCCAGCTCAAAAGCCAGGCAGATGGACGAGGGTAGCGGTCCTGTCGCTGCCATCATAGTTGCCGCCGGCTCCAGCAGCCGGATGGAGGGAGTAGACAAGCTCTTCGCAGAACTGGACGGGCAACCTGTGCTTGCCAGAGTGCTGGCTGTGTTCCACGACTGCTCGCTGATAGACAAGATCGTTGTCGTCCTGGCAAAAGAGAACCTCGAGCGAGGTCGAAGGCTGGTCAAAGAGCGCAGCTGGCACAAAGTAGTCGAAGTCTGTCCCGGGGGATCAAGGCGTCAGGACTCGGTGAGGGAAGGCCTTCGCAGGGTGACAGACTGTGACTGGGTAGTGATTCACGATGGAGCCAGACCCTGTGTCGACTCCGACCTCATCCAGCGGGGACTGCTTGCCGCTCGAGAAAGCGGCGCTGCGATTGCAGCCGTACCTGTCAAGGACACCATTAAGATCGTTTCGCGTGGCGGTCTCGTTCAGCAGACGCCATTGCGCTCGAGCCTGTGGATCGCACAGACACCGCAGATTTTTCGGTCAGCCTTGATAAACAAGGCGTACCTTCAGGCTGATGACGAGGCTACGGATGACGCCATGCTGGTCGAGCAGCTGGGGCACAAGGTCGAGGTCTACATGGGTTCCTATCGGAACGTGAAGGTGACCACCCCCGAAGACCTGGCGGTGGCTGAGGCACTCCTGAGAAGCGGCAGCAAAACATCTCTTGACCCCGGAGGATCATGCGCATCGGAATCGGCTACGACGCCCATCGGCTAGTCAAGGGACGCCCCTTGGTGCTCGGTGGAGTCAACGTTCCCAACGATCTCGGACTCGACGGCTGGAGCGACGCGGACGTCCTGGTGCACGCCATAATCGATGCTCTGCTCGGCGCCGTTGGCCTCGGGGACATAGGGACCCATTTCCCCGCAAACGACCCCGCCTACAAGGACATCTCCAGTATTGTGCTCCTGGGCCGGACGTGCGAGATGCTGAGAACGCGAGGATGGCGCGTCGGCAATATCGATGCCACAATAATCGCGGAGCGCCCTGCGCTTCAGCCGTTCGCCGAACAGATGAGACAGAACATAAGCCAGGCTCTGTCCATCACCGCGAGCCAGGTCGGCCTCAAAGCCACCACCACCGAAGGATTGGGGTTCGCGGGAAGGGGAGAGGGAATCGCGGCTTACGCTGTGAGCTTGATCGAGGGTACAGATGCAGCTATATGACACACTGTCCGCCCGCAAGGCGGAGTTCACTCCTCACGGCGACGAAGTGAAGATGTATGTCTGCGGCGTCACACCCTACGCCCCATGCCATCTCGGCCACGCGATGAGCTACGTCGTGTTCGACATGATCAGGCGATACTTGGAGTTCCGCGGCTACAAGGTCAAGTGCGTGCAGAACTTCACCGACATCGATGACAAGATCATCCAGCGAGCCAACCACCAGGGCGTCCCACCCCGCGAACTGACTGAGGGATTCATCAGCCAATACTTTGCCGACATGGACGCGCTGAACGTAACACGAGCCGACGTCTATCCCAGAGCCACCGAGGAAGTACCCAAGATAATCGAGGTCATCGAAGGCCTGGTACAGAACGGGCACGCCTACGAGTCCCGAGGGGACGTCTACTTCCGTATCGGCAGCAAGTCCGACTACGGCAAGCTTAGCCATCGCAATCCTGACGACATGATGGCCGGCGCTCGAATCGAGGTGGGTGAAGCCAAGGAGAATCCTCTGGATTTCGCCTTGTGGAAAGCGGCGAAGCCCGGTGAGCCCCATTGGCCGAGCCCATGGGGCGAGGGACGGCCGGGCTGGCACATCGAATGCACTGCAATGTCCCTGAAATACCTGGGGAACACGCTGGACATCCATGGCGGCGGGCAAGATCTCATCTTCCCCCATCACGAGAACGAGATCGCCCAGTCCGAATCGTTCACCGGAGTCACGCCCTTCGTCCGCCACTGGATTCACAACGGTCTCATGCAGCTGGGCGAGGACAAGATGAGCAAGTCGTCAGGCAGGCTGGTGACAGTCGCCGACGCGCTGGCAAAGTACAGTGCCGACGCGCTCAGGCTATGGGTGCTCAATTCCCACTATCGAAGCCCCAT
>JAZFSU010000217.1:0-2844 GCA_036446335.1 Dehalococcoidia bacterium
ATGAGCCCAGACAAGACTGGCGAAGAAAGAATCGTTCACACCGTCTGCAACAGCCATTGCGGTGGCAGTTGTGAAATGAGGGTGCACGTCAAGGACGGCAAGATAGTCCGAATTGAGTCCAGCGGCCAGGAGGATCGCCACCCGCCGTGTGCCAAGGGACGCGCACAGCGCCAGCGTATTTACGCCCCGGATCGTGTCCTCTATCCACTGAAGAGGACGGGGCCGAGGGGTTCCGGGGAGTTCGCCAGGATATCCTGGGACGAGGCCCTGGACCTGGTGGCGAAAGAGATGTTGCGCATCAGAGAGGCCCACGGTAATGCATCACTCTTGCACTTCTGTTCCATGGCTGAACCCCATGAATTGCACCACGTACAGACCATTGATAGATTGCTCTGTCAGTTCGGCGGATACACGAAAGCGTGGGGCACAATCTCTGACGAGGGGATGAACTTCGCCGCCGGCATGACGTTCGGTGCCAGGCCTTCGGACCATGCGTTCCATGAAGACGCTGGCGCGCGCCTCGTCATCATGTCCAGCTGGAACCCGATAGTCACTCAGCAGGGCACCAACATGCCCGCTTCAGTGATACGTGCCAAGGAAGCAGGTGCCAAGTTCGTCTGCATTGATCCCAGGTACACTGACTCCGCCGCCGCTGTTGACGCCCGTTGGATTCCGATAAGACCGGGCACCGACGCCGCTCTCTTCCTGGCGATGGCCTACGTAACGATCACCGAGGACCTGCATGACAAGGCCTTCATCGAAGCCTACACGTTCGGTTTTGACAAGTACAGTGAACACCTCCTTGGCATCGACGACGGCGTCAAGAAGACGCCCGCGTGGGCCGAGGCCATTACCGGCATCTCCGCCGAGACCATCACCGAGCTTGCTCGTGAGTATGCCACCACCAAGCCGGCAATTCTCTCCACCAGCAAGGCCGCCGGGCGCAGCGCCTTCGGTGAGCAGTATCACCGGGCAGCCTGGGCTCTGGAGGCGATTACGGGCAACACGACGATACCCAAGGCCCGGGGGCCACGGTTCAGGTCCGCCGGGGGGGCAGCCAGGATGTCCGGCCCGCCGAATCAGGTGGAAGCGGGGATGCCGCCACGCTGGAACGCACTCCCTTACCGACGCCCAAGCACCAACTCCAGTGCCCGCGTCAACGTCAGCCTGTTCACAGACGCCATCCTCAAGGGTAAAGCCGGCGGCTATCCGGCTGACTACAAGTTCCTCTGGCTGTCCTACACCAACTACCTGAACCAGTTGGGTGAGGCCAACAAGGCAGTCAGAGCCTTCAACGCCTTGGACTTCGTCGTGATTACGGAGCACTTCATGACATCCTCCGCCATGTATGCGGATGTCGTGTTGCCCAACTGCACGTTCTTTGAGCGCAGTGACATCTTCGGCGGCGGCGGATTCTACGGCGTCCTGCCCAAGATAATTGAGCCGCTGGGAGAATCCAGGTCCGTGCTGGATATCTGTACTGCCCTGGCGCCCAAGCTCGGTATCACGGACTACAACGACAAAACCGACGAGGAGTGGATCCGGTCCATAGCAGCCGGAGTTGCCCCGGATCAGGAGCTTCCGGACTTCGGTTCCATGAATAGCAGGGGCATCTACGGAATCAGGCCCAGCCCGCCGGCCGAGGCCCCCAGGGAGGCACCTAAGAAAGAGCCGGAGGATCCGGACCGCAAGGTGTTCCAGACCCCATCGGGCAAGATTGAGCTCTACTCCCAGCTGATAGCGGACTTGAATCATCCCCAGATTCCGGCGGTGCCCCACTATATTGAAAGCTGGGAGAGCGTCAACGATCCACTGGCCGAGAAATATCCGCTGCAGCTCATCACGCCACATCTCAGTCGCCGGATACACAGCCAGTTCGACAACCTCCCCTGGCTCCGCCAGCTACAGACTCAAGCGGTTTCCGTTAACACCGTTGACGCCGAGTCCAGGGGCATCAAGGACGGAGACATTGTCAGGGTCTTCAACGACCGTGGCCAAATGGCAATCCCGGCTGAGGTAACGGAGCGGATTGTTCCCGGAACGGTCGCCGTACCGCAGGGGGCGTGGTTCGCTCCCGACGAAAACGGTATCGACCGTGGCGGCTGTGCAAACACGCTCACCAAGAACGTGGGCTCACCGGGCGGCGCCTTCGCCTGCAACACCGCCCTGGTTCAGGTAGAGAGGATGAAGGAATAGCCATGCAGTACGGATTCCATTTCAACCAGAATCGTTGCACCGGTTGCTTCATCTGCGTGGTAGCCTGCCGTGATTGGTATGATGTACCGGCTGGGCCGGCCAGTCGGCTGAGAATACAGACCACGGAGAAGGGCAAGTTCCCGGATGTCTTCGTCGCCCGCTTGCCCATAACCTGTTTCCATTGCGTTCAGCCTACCTGTGTCCCGGCCTGCCCGGTGGAGGCTATCAGCAAACGGGAGGAAGACGGCATCGTCGTCGTGGACAGGGAGGCCTGCCTGGGCAAGGATAGTTGCAGTCTCTGC
The DNA here is from genome assembly GCA_036446335.1 of Dehalococcoidia bacterium. Lineage (GTDB taxonomy): Bacteria > Chloroflexota > Dehalococcoidia > SZUA-161 > SZUA-161 > JAZFSU01. The sequence goes on from JAZFSU010000217.1 coordinate 2,499, forward strand.
CTCGATGCCTGCCCTCATGACGCGCCACAGTTTGGGGATGAAGACAACGCCAAGATGCAGAAGTGTGACTTCTGCGAGGAAAGGCTGGCGGAAGGCCAGAAGCCGATATGCGTTGACAGTTGCCCGGTGCGGGCACTGGCTGCCGGTCCCATTGATGAGCTACGGGAAGAGTACGGCGACGTCAGGGACGCCGAGGGTTTCGTGCACTCAGAAGACCTGGGCCCCTCGATTGTATTCAAGCCAAAGAGAGACGCCAGAGGTCTTGTTGTCCACGGGGTTGACATTCGACCAAGCACTGAAACATCTGGTTAATGCTCCGTTGATATTCGGAGTGGTCGTTCCAGGT
>JAZFSU010000218.1:0-2911 GCA_036446335.1 Dehalococcoidia bacterium
TACCGGCTAGTGCCATTCCGTCGAATCGCTCGGGATGCCCAGTATGAATTGGGCATAACCACCTTGGGGGCGATGTCATGGATGCCATCAAACCCCCAGGGTCTAGCCGAGCAACCTATCGCGTGGCTGTCCGCCCATCCAATTATAGATGGCGTTGTCCAACAGAGCAACCGTCATAGGGTGTACGCATTCCCGTGCAGGTTGGTGCGAGGTACGCGATCAGGTGGGAGAGAGATGGTGGGCCGGGTAGTCCGAGGAGTCACCTGTGAGAAAAGGCGGGAGGCCAGCCATTTGGCTGGCCTCCATGGCACCAAGGGCAAGAGCATGACGACCGCTAGCTGAAGTCAGCCTCTGATCCAACTAGCTGAGTACCACTATAGCCCAGCCTGTCGCATACTACAATCACCCGATCGGTCAATGTCGCGTAGGAAATGGTCTGTGGCGGAAGTAATGCCCTGGGGAGGGATGGTAAGTCCTGTGTAGTGACGTTGGTCAGGGAAGCGGACGGCGGTACCGTTTCTTCAGTTGAACAAGTCACCTAGTCGCTGACGGTACTCCGTTGAAGCAACCCTTCGCCGTACTCCAGAAGGAGTCGGATGCGGTCCTCGGGGGTCCCTTTGGATTCCAGATACAGCCTGAGTGCTTCCAGAGGCGTCATAGCTTCAGCGGAGTGTCCTCCCAGCCTCGTACGGTGTTCGCGCTCCACGTCTTTGTTGATCGCGGCTACGAAGTATGCCTCTCCCAGCGCCTTGCGAATCTCGCTTTCCTGAATCTGAGCCTCTTTTTCAGCTGACACCTTGATCTGCAGGCGAACTATGGCACCCGAGATATCGGTCTTGCCGACGGCTCGAAGAACTGACGCGGTGGGGTCGTCGGTATCGGCGTCAACCTTGATGGTCACGAACCGCCGCGCTTCCACAGGGTGGAAGTCGTACGATCGGACCCGCTCTCCTTTGGTGGCAGCCTCGTCAAACTGAACGACGTAGAAGCCTTTGTCCTGGCCCTCGTCGCCAAAGTCGGTGGTCTGCAGGCTTCCGGGATACACGATAGGTACCGGGCTGTCTACCTTCTGCCGGTTGTGCATGTGCCCGAGAGCCACGTAGTCGAAGGCCGGATTGGCCAGGTTGCTCTGGAGCATGATGTAGTCTCGTCCCATCATCATCGTCTTCTCTGATCCCGGCACGGCTCCGGAGTGGGAGAGGTGCCCGGCGACGATGGTGGGAAGATCAGGGCTCAGAGCTGCGACCTCCGCTCTGAGCCAGTCGGCGAGAATGCCTTCCACCTTCTCGTTAAGCTGGTCGAGGGGCAGGTTCTTTGCGTCTTCCCGGCTCAGCAGCTTGCTGCGTCTTATCCAGGGCAGCGCTATGATCTGTAGTGCACCGCCCCGGGTTTCAACGCGGTGCGTTTGGGGCTGGCTGGCAACAGTCACTTGGTTGACACCGAGAGTGTCGAAAATCTCAACGGCGGTAGCTCTACCGATGGCGTTGGGCATGTCGTGATTGCCGACGAGAAGGAAAACTGGGACGTTGGCCTCGCTCAGCCTCCTAATGCGTCTGGCGAATTCGCGCTGGTAGGTCTGCCCTGGGTCACGGCTCTTGTAGGCGTCGCCGCAAAAAAGGACCAGGTCGATGTCAGTCTGCAAGGCGAAGTCCACCAGTTGATCGAGGGCGCCAAGGAAATCGTCGAGGCGGGAGGAGAGGCCTGTGGTGGGGTCGATGCGACCATAGGTCTCTACGCCGAGGTGGAGATCAGCGAAGTGGACTATTCGCATGTTCATCTCCCGGTGCATCGCCATCTGCGCTCTGCGGGAGTTCCAGTTGGGCAGCTTCGCCCCCGGCAGGCAGAGTCTTGAGATAGGAAGCAGCCCCGCGCATTGTGCCTATCTGACGCTTGCACTCGTCGAATGCGTTGGAGATCATCTTCACGCCTTTGGCTACCCTGTTCTCAAGTTCGCCGTCCAGCGTTTCGAGGCCCTTCTCCATCTGAGCCAGGTAGCCCTCCAGCTTGTCGACGTCAACCGAGCGGCAGTATTGCAGATGCAGCTGGTACAGAGACAGAAGATAGACTATCGCCAGGCTGAACGGCATCAGAACGACTTTGTTCGCGAATGCGTCCAGATGGGTGTTTCTGCACGCGGCAAAGGCGGCGTCAGGGATTGCAGCAATGCCCCACGGAGTTGTCACCGCCGGGTCGACGTATTTTGAGACCTCCTTGACCTTGGACAGCACGCGCTCCTCTATCTGGCTGGAAATTCTGTCCCGTGCGGCCGCGTCGCTTTCCGATTCCAGGGCCTCGAGGAGCTCCACTGCCGTCCACTTGGAGTCAATTGGGACTCGTTTTCCGTCGGCGAGCACCAGGGCATACTCGACGACACGCCCGTTGACCCTGAAGTTCGACTCGATCATTTGAGGGGGAAACTGCTTGAACGCTTCCGCCAGTATGTTCTCGCCTGCCCTTCCGCGCGACCGCCCGCCCGCTATGACAGCTTCGATGCGCCGCGAGCTCTGCTGCAGCTCCTTCTCGAGTTGCTTGCGTGCGTCCAGATCGCCCTTGATTGCCTCCAGCGTCCTTCGGGCCTCCCCGAAGTCTCTCAGCACCGAGTCCTTGACTTGGCCCGTGCTCTCGACAACCTTCGTTTCCACACCCTTCAGCGCCGTTTCGAGTGAAGTCAGGCTGTTCCGGAGATTGTTCTGTACTGACGCGATCTCATCGACCTTGGTCTTGAGGCTCCCCATGTCCCCCAGGCGTTCCCCGAGCAGGCTGAGCACGTCGCCGGAGTCGGGAGCAGGGGGTCTCGAGCGCGAGCGCGCAACTATGACGATGGCTGCCGACACTGCGACAACCGAGATTGCTATGCTGATGGCGATTTCCATTTGCCCTGCTCCTCGAAGCCATGCCGCCCTTTCCCCTA
>JAZFSU010000219.1:0-2111 GCA_036446335.1 Dehalococcoidia bacterium
CGACGCATCGCCCGCGAACTTCACGATGAGGTGAGCCAGACCCTTACCGGGCTGGTGATGAGCCTGGGAGGTGCTGAGACCCTGCTGGCTCGCGACCCGAAGGCGGCAAGCGAGAGGCTGGAGTCCTTGCGCGGTCTGACCAGTGAAGCCGTTGAGGAAGTGCGACGGCTTATCCAGGACCTTCGCCCCAGCCTTCTGGACGATCTCGGGTTGACGGCCGCCATCACCTGGTATGCTGAGAACCATTTGAGCACTATTGGCGTGAAGACTGAACTGGAAACGGGGAGCCTGGACCGAAGATTCCCGCCCACCATGGAGATTGCCCTGTTCCGAGTGGTGCAGGAGGCGATCACCAATATTATCAAGCATGCTCATGCAAAGACCGTGCGTATTCGCCTCCAGTTGGCCGGTTCCGCTATCGTGGGAAGTATTGAGGATGACGGTGTGGGCTTTGATGTCGATAGCCTGCGCCGCGAGAGAGGCAGGGGTGTGGCGGTCGGCCTGTTGGGCATGGAAGAGCGAATAAGCCTTCTGGACGGAGAACTGAGCGTAGAATCTCAGCCAGGCACAGGAACCCGTGTCCATTTCAGGATTCCCTGGCAGGAGAGTGATAGTGAAGAGAATCCGCGTTCTGGTGGTTGATGATCATGCCGTTGTTCGCGCTGGCATCCGCCTCCTCTTGGACGCTCAACCTGATATTAAGGTAGTCGGGGAGGCCAAGGATGGGCTGGAGGGTCTGTCTCAGGCTCAAGAACTCAAGCCCGACGTCCTGCTCATGGACATAACGATGCCCGGTATGGAGGGCGTGCAAGCTACCAAGGTCGTAAAGGAGGCCTGCCCCCAAGTGCAGATCCTGGCGCTGACCATGCATGAGGATGCTCCTCACTTCTTCCGGATGCTTCAGGCCGGTGCCTCCGGCTATGTAGTCAAAGGCGCTGACCCTGGCGAGCTGTTGAGTGCCATCAGAGCCGTATCTCACGGCAAGGCATATCTCTTCCCTTCCCTGGCACGGAAGCTTCTGGATGACTATCTGGAGCGGCTGGAGGTAGGCGAGGAAGGAGATACCTATGCCAGGTTGACGAAACGGGAAAAAGAGGTGCTCAAGCTAATCGGTGAAGGCCACACCGGCCGAGAGATCGCTGGGATGCTCTTTCTCAGCAAGAATACGGTGGAACGGCACAGGACGAATATCATGGACAAGCTGGGGATGCACAACAAGAGCCAGCTCATCAGACTTGCCATCAGAAAAGGGCTGGTGAAACTGGAAGACTAGGGCGGCCACCACCCCCAAACATGGTGAAAAGACACCACGAGAATTGGTGTCTTTTCTTGTTATCAAATGGTGCCCTCCGGCGATGCCGTGCCTTCTGTTCACAGTCACACTGATAGACGGATGAACAGGTGGGAGCGTGGCAAGATGAAACGTCTAGGTCTGTTGCTATTGGTGTTTGGCGCAGCATTGCTGTTTCTGGCGGCTGGATGTGCCGAGAAGGAAGCTGACCCGGCCAGCATAGCCAGGGGCGGGGCTCTATACGATAAGTGGTGGAAGGTGGACGACGGAGCCAGCGAACCCACCGCGGACCATCCGTTGTGGGCGACGCAATCGAGCAACACGCGCAGTGACAGCACGACCTGGCGCTGCAAGGAATGCCACGGTTGGGACTACCAGGGCGTTGGCGGGGCCTACGCCAGCGGCTCGCACAGGACGGGTTTCCCCGGCGTCATGGACTCCGGCAACGACAGGAGCGCGGCCGAGTTGGTAAAGATACTGAAGGGCGGCGATAATGCCGATCATGACTTCTCCTCGGTGATGAGCGACACCGCCCTCGAAGACCTCGCCAACTTCCTCAACGAGGGGCTGATCGACGAGAAGCCGCTTATCAACTATGCCACCAAGGGAGTCATCGGGGCTAACCTCACCAACGGCAAGAGCCTCTACGACGGCACCTGTGCCGCCTGCCATGGTGCTGATGGGCGACTGATTCTCATAGAAGAGACGGAGGTCGTTAGCACGCTGGCCAATGGTAACCCATGGGAAATCCTTCATAAGATACGATTCGGCCAGCCTGGGACGCCGATGCCAGCCGGACTAGCCCATGGCTGGAGTACTC
>JAZFSU010000220.1:0-7450 GCA_036446335.1 Dehalococcoidia bacterium
ACTATAAAGAACAAGGTGCCCATCTATATCTGAGGGGGCTTTTCGGTCGCCCAGGGGGTGACTGAAGCAGACCTTAGCGGCAAGAATGCCAGGTTTACCAATCCCAAGGAGCTTGCTGAGCACACGGCCGCAGCCGATAACGTGGTGTCGATTTAGGTCAGTGGATAGGTTGCCCTCGCCCTTGTGTGTAGCCAGCGAAAGCGGGACAGATGGGCCTGTGTGGTGCCGTAACACATCAGTGCTCTGATCCCTGCCTCCTAGTGGCGTTATCGTAGCTCTTTCTCGCCTGTAGTGTCCTGCTCTTCGCCTCCTTTCTCAGTCTCAGTTCACGGGTACTCTTTGGCAACATCGTGGGACAGACGGCGCGCTTCCCGCGCCCTCACCGCTTGACAACCCCGATCCTACGCGGTACGCTATTAGGCCTGTAGTGCCTACTGCTCTATATGCTGCAGTATGATGCGTATCAACTATTCTCCTGGTCCGAGGGGATCAGACAGGAGCATAGTGACTGATGATGGCTCTGGTGTTGCCCTCTCGGCGACCTCTGCCCAACCTGCAAGTGGACAGGAGTCCGCGCTCTCCGACTCCGCTGAATCGCCCGGACACCGATACTCCGGGTCCTCTTCTCGGCACATGACGAAGCGTTCTGCACGAATGCTGGTGACTCAAATGGGTCGCGAGGCTGACCCACCAGGGTCTTCCGGTCTGCAACGTCACGCTGCCACACTGTCGGATAACCCTCTACGTGACGTGCCACGTGGGGTGATTCTGCAGGGGTGATCAAGCGGCTGAGGGACGAGCTGTTGGATCGGGAGACCTTCACGACACTCAAGGAGACGAAGGTGGCCAGCCTGCCGGCTCCGGACCCGGGAACTCTAGCATATTGAGTGGTGCACTTCTTGGAGGGCAGGTTATGCCTGGCGCCAGACAAGACGCAAGTACCATGCTGCCGCGCTCGGTCACCCGGTGACAATCCGCTCCACGTGGAGTTGCAGGTGAAGATTTGACCACGAATTGGGCAGGGAGGAAGGTACTCGTGTGCGGTGGCGCTGGTATGATCGGCAGCTACATGGCCCGACGACTAGTGCATGATGGTGCCGAAGTTGTAGTGGCCGATGACCTATCGAGCGGATCGGAGCGAAACATCTCCGACATCCGGGACCAGATTGAGTTCCGTAGGTCTGACTTGCGCGACTACGATGCGTGCCAATCGCTTGCCGAGAACAAGGACTGTATCTTCCAGTTCGCCGCTGACATGGGCGGCATCGGCTACATTACAGCGGTGGGCGCCGACATCATGCGGAACAGCGTCAGCATCAACCTCAACATGCTGCAGGCGGCACAGCAGTGTGCTGTGCCAGAATACTTCTACTCTTCCAGTGCCTGCGTGTATCCCGAGCACCTGCAAACGGAGGCCGAAGTATCGCCGTTGAGAGAGGCTGACGCGTACCCGGCACAGCCTGACCAGTTCTACGGTTGGGAGAAGCTCTTCAGCGAATTGCTGGCGGAGGCCTACCAGCGTGACTACGGCATGACGATCCACATGGCACGCTTCCACAACGTCTACGGCTCAATGTACACCTGCTTTGACAAGGCGAAAGGCAAGGCTCCTTGCCACCTCATATTGAAGGCCATCAAGCACCCAGATCCGGCATTCGTCGTCTGGGGCGACGGCATGGCCACACGGAGCTTCCTCTACATCGATGATTGTGTGGAGGCTGTCTTGCGGTTGATGCGAACGGACTACTGCTCTCCAATCAACATTGGCTCCGACCGGTTGATATCGGTGGACGGCCTAGCCCAGTTGATCATCGACATCAGTGGCAAGCAAATTGACATCCAACATGATACCTCCAAACCTCAGGGCGTTCGCGGACGCAACGCCGACCTTCAACTTGCAGAGCAAGTGCTAGGCTGGCGACCACAGTTCCCACTGGAAGACGGCTTGGCGCGGGTATACGCGTGGGCCGTGGAGCACCTCGACGAATTGGAGGGCATCTAGCAGTGCATCTGCCTAACTGGAACGAGGAAAGGGGACGCGAGAGCCGCACCGTCATCCCGCAGACCCGTACCCAAGGACGGAGCGCTGATCTAACGAGAGTCCGGACGGTTCCGGAGTGGCAGCCTGGGACTAATCTTGAGGAGAGCCTGGTCAGGACTCGTACATGGATTCTGAGGATCAGGAGGCAGAGTGTGGTTTCGAGCCACCCGGAGCATTGACATGAGGCCATGGTGGCGGGGGAGAGCGCCCCGCCAATCCCAAAGGCCATCTCGGGCTCGCCACGGTATGCTCAGTGGCCAGCAATCCGGCCACCTGATCGTCGATGCGGAGCGTAGGACAAACGAAGTGGAGCATGACTCGCGGGTAGCAGGAATCTCACAGGAACCCCTCAACGGGCATACGGTGACTGCCATAGTCTGTACCCTCAACGAGGAGGCCAGTCTCCCACAGGTACTTTCCAGCATCCCCGAGTGGGTGAACGAGATCCTCGTCGTGGACGGTCACTCCACCGACCACACCGTTCAGGTGGTCAAAACTCTTCGGCCCGACGCTCGAGTGTTGCAGCAGCCAGGCGTAGGTAAAGGCGACGCTCTAAGGCACGGATTCAGCCACGCAACCAGCGACATCATCGTCACTCTGGATGCGGACGGTGCGACCGATCCAGAAGAGATGGGGAAGCTCGTTGAACCACTGTTCAACGGCTACGACTTCGTCAAGGGATCGCGTTTTCTCCACGTATTCCCGCGCAACAAGCCTTGGTATCGGATTCTTGGCAACTGGATCATCACGCTGACATTTGATGCTCTCTTCTTCCGCCGATACACAGACCTGTGCTCAGGATACAACAGCTTCTGGAGAGGCATTCTTCGATTGGGTAATGTCTTGTCGGCAGATGGCTTTCAGAACGAACCGCTCATGAATGTCAGGGTCGCGAAAATGGGGCTAAGGGTCTTGGAAGTAGCGCACTCCGACTCAGGAAGACTACACGGCCAGGTCAAGGAGTCCGCCTGGAGACAGGGCTTCAAAGCCATCAGGACCATCGTCCGGGAGCGCTTCCGTGACTAGAAGGCCAAGCCTCTCCGTCATCATTACCTGCTACGCCTTAGACAGACTGAGCGACCTTCTCGCACTGCTGGACAGCGTCACCATGCAGACCTACAGGCCCCTTGAGACGATACTGGTGCTTGAGAGTTCGCGTGAACTATTCGACCAGGTGTCATCGTACGTTGGGGAACGCAAGATTCCCAACACCAAAGTGCTTTTCAACAGTGGGGAGGAGGGCTTGTCAGCGGCCAGAAACATGGGCGTTGGCAGAGCAAGGGGAGACATCATTGCCTTCGTCGATGATGATTCCGTCCTCTTCCCCAACTGGGCTGAAGAGATGGTAAAGCCATACTCGTCTGAGGATATCATTGGAGTCACTGGTCCGGCAGTCCCGTTGTGGGAAGAGGCGGGGATGGCTTGGTTCCCGGAGGAGTTGTATTGGATTGTAAGCTGCACCGCATGGTGCGAATGGGACAAGATGACAGAGGTGAGGAACGGTTGGGGAATGAACATGTCGTTCAGAAGGGAAGTGTTCGATCAGGGTGAGTTGTTCTCCCACGCATTCGGTCTTCGCGACGCCAACAGGACTTGTTGGGTGGACCCACCGTCAGAGGATGTCGATCTCTCCCTGCGGGTCAAGGCAAAGACAGGAAAGACGATCGTCTTTGTACCAACCGTCGTGGTGAAGCATCGGGTCTATCGACGCAGACTTCGGATGAGCTTCATTCGGCGCAGAGCCTTCAGCGTCGGCTATCAGAGACGAATGCTGGGAAGACTGTACCCGGACATCGACACCGGCTCTGACCCACTCGGACAAGAACATCGCCTTCTCAGGAGAATTGCCCGTAGACTACTTCCCGACATCGCCAGAACTCTTCTCCAGGATCCCATCACCGGTTGGCGTAAGCTGTCGGTCACGGCGAATGCTCTGGCGTTTGTCGCCATAGGCTACCTGGCTCCCCTATCGATCATCGGAGGAAACCACCGCAGATGAACAGCACGCAAGGTTCTCGCAACATCTTCGTTACGGGTGGAGCCGGTTTCATTGGCAGTCACCTTGTGAGTACTCTGACATCGCAGGGCCACAGGGTTACTGTATACGACAATCTCGTTTCCTCGCGAGAGGGGTGGCCGACGCGAGGTTTGCCTGAACAGGACTTCTCGTTCATCAGAGCGGACCTACTCGATCAAGACGCACTAGGGAAGGCAATGAAGGGTCACGATGTTGTCTGGCACCTCGCAGCCAACACCGATATTCCTGGTGGGAACGCCATCACTGATCTTGATCTGAAGAACTGCACAGTGGCTACGCGCAACGTTCTCGAATCGATGAGGCAGGCAAGTATCAAAGAACTGCTTTTCTCTTCCAGCGCGTGTGTCTACGGCGATGGTGCTCTCCAACCTGTCGATGAGAGCTTCGGTCCTCTCATGCCGATATCGCTGTACGGAGCAGGGAAGCTGGCATGCGAAGGACTGATTAGTGCCTACTCGCACCTTTTCGGCATCAGATCGTGGGTGTTCAGGTTCGCCAACGTAGTAGGATCCGGAATGGGGCACGGGGTTATCCATGATTGCATCGCAAAGCTGAAGACCAACGGCAGCGAGTTGGCTATACTCGGTGACGGAGCCGGGCAGAAGCCCTTCTTTCTGGTGGAGGACTGTATTGAAGGTATGCTCTGCGCCTACGACAACTCCGACGAGCAGTGTGGAGTCTACAATCTGGGCTGCGAGTCATCCACCCGCATCTCAAGGGTCGCCCAGATAGTGACAGAAGAGATGGCACTCAAGAACGTGGAGTTCAACTACAGAGGCGGAGCGAGGGGCTGGCCGGGAGATGCACCGGTGGTGCAGTTCAACACCAGCAAGATGAAGAAGCTTGGCTGGGAAGCGAGAGGCAGTTCAGACGACGCCGTGAGAGCGGCAACCAGGCGGCTCCTCGATGAATAGAAGAGAGCTGTACGCTACCGGGTACTACAAGGACCTGGCGCCTGAGCCGCGGTTTCGGGAGATTGTGCGAATCACGCGAAAGCTGAACAGAACATTCTACCGCTTGCTCGACATAGGCTGTGGTGATGGCACCTTCACTGTCATGCTGGGAGAGGCAGCCAAGGCACAGGAACTCTTCGGCATGGACATAGCAGCTGAGGCCGTGGCCTCCGCAAGAACGAGAGGTATACAGGCTATCCAACTCGATGTGGACGAGGACCGCTTTCCCTATGACGACACCCACTTCGACATCGTGTATTCCGGTGAGGTGATCGAGCATCTGTTCAACCCCGATCGCCTCCTCAGGGAGATCCACAGGGTGCTGAAACCGGACGGGGTTGGGCTTATTTCAACCCCCAATCTTGCGGGTTGGCCCAGCAGACTCGCTCTGCTCCTGGGATATCAGCCATTCCCGATGGCAGTCAGTCCCGAGCACGAGAGCGCTGGGAAGCTCATCGCCAGGGGGAACGAAGGGCAGTGGGGTCACATAAGAGTATTCACGACCCGGGCGTTTCGTGAACTGCTGGACATTCACGGTTTCAGGGTCAGGCATCTGATTGGCTGTCGCGTCTCGGTGACGTCGCCCCTGCCATCTTCGCTACGTACACTCTTGGTGGCAGCGGACCGGCTTGCTTCCAAGGTCCCGAGCCTTGCCAGCCGTGTCATAGCTGTGATCGAGAAGTCATGAGACTGGAGGAGAAGACCGCAGTCATCACAGGAGGAGGCCGTGGCATAGGAGCGGCGATAGCCCTTGCCTTTGCCAGAGAGGGCGCCGACGTCTCTGTCGTGTCGCGAACGCGCCCCGAATTGGAGCAGACGGCCGACGAAATTAGGGCGATCGGGCGCCGTTCGCTACCGATAGTGGCGGATGTGTCTGCCTGGCAAGATATGCAACGGATGGCCGAGCTAGTCGAGGAGACATTTGGTCGGCTCGATATTCTCGTGAACTGTGCTGCTGTGCAGGGGCCCATAGGGCCAACGGTAGACTGTGACCCACAAGAATGGGTGGACGCGATCCTCATCAACTTGGCAGGTACCTTCCTCAGTTGCAGAGCAGCCCTGCCCATGATGATACGGCAGGGTTCCGGCAAGATTATCAACTTCTCCGGAGGAGGCGCCACCTCACCCCGACCGCGGTTCTCCTCCTACAGCTCCTCAAAGACGGCTGTGGTTCGTCTCACCGAGACGCTAGCGCAGGAAGTCGCGGACTTCAACATTCAGGTCAATGCCATCGCTCCCGGGGCGGTCAATACGAGAATGCTGCACGAGGTGCTGGCAGCGGGCGATGCGGCCGGTGACAAAGCCCTTGATGGCGCTAGGCGTCAACTTGCGACCGGGGGAGACGATATTGCCAGAGCCGCGGCCTTGGCAGTATTCCTGGCCTCTGGCGAGTCAGACGGCCTCTCCGGTCGGCTTATCAGCGCCATCTGGGATCGCTGGGAGGAGTTCCCTGATCGGCTTCAGGAGATTAGCATGTCCGATCTCTACACCCTCCGCAGGGTTACCCCATGAGGATAGGGCTCATTGGCGCAGGCCTCCAGGGAACACGCCGTGCTCGGTCGCTCCGAGGGATTGGTGATGCGCAACTCGTGGTTGTGACAGATCACTATCGCGAACGGGCTGAGTTGCTGGCAGAAGAGGTCGGGTGTGAGGTGGTCTCGGATTGGAATGAGATCACCGCTCGATCTGATGTGGATACAGTCATTGTCTGCACACCGCCTGATGTCCATGAGTCCGTGTGTGTTTCTGCGCTGAGTCAAGGAAAGCATGTACTGTGCGAGAAGCCACTGGCCAGGACGCCAGAGGAGGCTCTGAGGATACTCGAGGCAGCGCAGCCGGCTACCAACAGGATCAAGTGCGGCTTCAATCTCCGGCACCATCCTGGGATAGCACAGGCAAAGCAGTGGCTTGACAGTGGCGCCATCGGTACACCATTGTTCTTCCGGTGTCGGTACGGTATCGGTGGCAGACCGGGCTATGAAGCAGACTGGAGAATGAAGCCGGAAACCTCGGGCGGGGGGCAACTGATGGACCAAGGGATGCACGCACTGGATCTCGCAGGATGGTTTCTAGGCGAGTTCCGTGAGGTGTGCGGCTTTGGTCAGACGGCGTACTGGGATATCGCACCAGTTGAGGACAACAGCTTCTGCCTGCTCCGCACCGCGACTGGGCAGGTTGCCTCGATACACGTCAGTTGGACGCAGTGGAAGAACCTGTTCTCCCTGGAGGTATTTGGAGCAGATGGATACGTGCTCGTCGACGGGCTTGGTGGGAGCTACGGAACGGAGAAGGCGACCTTGGGCAAGAGGACACCTCTTCTGCCATTTCGGGAAGAGACGATCGAGTTTCGCGGGGAGGATCATTCCTGGATCGAGGAATGGAAAGAATTTGCCAGCGCAATCGAAGAAGGGCGAGAGC
>JAZFSU010000221.1:0-2432 GCA_036446335.1 Dehalococcoidia bacterium
GCTTCTTCATCTGTTCCCGTTCCAGGCAGGGATGGCATGGACGCGAGGCAGGGACAGGGCACATGGATAGCGGCGGCGGCCGGGGCCAGATGTGTGACACGACCAGCAGCCAATTGGCTGACCGGTTGAGTGCGTGTATGCTAGATGATTCCGGGCAGCCTTGTCAAGCTCAGGGAAACCGAGGCTGGCTAGTCTGTGCCGGGGGCAAAGATACCGCATGAGACGCGCATTTGGGGAAGGGATTGCGCGCAGAGATGCCAGTGCCCTGTCACCTAATGTGGCGAAATGCGATTTGAGACTGGATTTCCCTTCACGTACTTCGGGCGTGTGCACAGGCTGCTCACAATGGGCTCGCTACGGTATTACATCTGTCCCGGTAGAAGGTCGCGGGTTGGGTTTTGGGGGCTGAAGAGATACGCATTTCGCCTCTTCGGTTTGCCTTGCTCCTGCTCAGTCCCCATGATATACTTCCTCTACTTCTATGCCATATGCGCGAGCTTGTGGCATAAACTAACAGGAGGGCAGATCCATGATCCGAGTGTCAGTACTGTATCCAAGTGAGCCCGGCAAGAAGTTCGATTGGGACTACTACATCACCAAGCATATCGTGATGGTTCACGAAAAGCTCGATCCTTTAGGATTGGTCCGGTCCGAGGTAGACCGAGCCGTGAGTGCCGAGGAAGCAGGAGCGACTCCGTTTGTTGGAGTGGCTCACCTGTACTTCAACTCGGTGGCAGACTTTCAGAATGGCTTCGGGGCTCACGGCGGCGACTTCATGGCCGACATGCCAAACTACACTGACATCGTGCCACAGATTCAGATCAGCGAGATCATCAGGTAGGCGGCACCAATTCGGTCAGTCTAGGGGATGGTCACGCCGTGTTCGCCGTGGTTGGCGGGCAGCCAGGCTAGCACGCTTGCTATGTCTGGCGGCAATCTCCTTCGTCCGACTCCCGGCTGTTGGACGAACTGCGCCGATAGTGGACTCTCAACTCTGGCCGGGGCGCTTTGCCAGCAGCACCTTCATGATCGAGACTGTTACCACCACTCCCTGCTGGTTCTTGACCGAGTTCTTGAAGCCGATGACGCCGCCAAGCTCGCCCTTGTCCTGCGTCTCGAGCACTTCCAGCTCAACGTGGATGGTGTCGCCGATCTTTGTTGGCGCCGTGAATCTCACCTTGTCCATGCCGTAGAAGGCTACTATTGCCATCTCGTATAGGGGCATGAGCCCTGTTGAAACGGAAAGCACCAGCATGCCGTGGGCAATCCTCTCTCCGAAGGGGCTCTTCTTTGCGTATTCAGCATCAACGTGAAGCGGGTACCAGTCGCCGCTGAAAGCGGCGAAGTTCACGATGTCAGCCTCCGTAACTGTCCTTGCTCTGGTTACCTCCACATCACCCACTTTAAAGTCCTCGAAATACCTCATGTGACCTCTCCCTCCCAGTTGACCTTGTCCAACCCCTTGTGTCAGGGGCACGACCCTCCTGTGAATGTCTTGGTCAACGGTAGCTTCATGATGGCGGCTGTGATCGGGCCTGCCTGTCTCTGCGAGACGTCGTAGATGGCCGCTGGGCTTCTGTCAATGATTGATCGCGACGGCCGCAGGCCAAATGCCGCTCAACCGCAGCGTGGGTGGCGAAGTGACGCTGGCTGTTGTGGCATGGTACAATATTGACATAATCGATCGTCTGTTGGGAACGCGCCAAAACCCGGATGCAACGGTCATGCGCTTCGGGGGTGCTGGTCACTGTCCGGCCCCGGTCAGCCACGATACAAGACAAATGGAAGGCCTTTCCCGGCAACGCAAGGGATTTGGGATGTCTTGAGAGCACGCAGAGAAGAAGCTATGGCGAAGAACGTCGAGATGGAAATCGAGAGCATCATCGGCGGAATGAAGTGCCCGAGAGACTTCGTATGCTACAAGTCGGGATTGGACGACCTCTGCAAGGCCGAAGATGTCGGACTCAAGGCATATCTCATGTGCCTGGACAAGGACGCCAACGAGTGCAAGTTCTCGCTCCGTTGGAAGATGGGCCGTCTGTGTCAGTGTCCCCTTCGTATGTATCTGAGCAGGAACGTGGAGCAATGAACTTTGCTGCAAGGCGCAAAGGACGCACGTTTCTGTTTGCCGCCGCAACACGAATCTTCGCGCGCATGACCCCCGAGAATCCTCGCTAGCCTCTGCTGGCCCATAATCGGCCTGCGTAGTCCCGACCAGCCTGGTGGTCTGGCCGTTGTTCTATGGCCAAATTCCAGTGATGATGCCACTGCCTCGCTGCTCGTTGGAGGCAATGAGTGACACGTCCACGAATCCAGCGGAACGAATGACCGCTGTCACCTCATTCACAGTGTACGCACCGACCATCAGGTTGAATAATGCAGCGGGGAGAGGCCCGCTCTTGTCGTTGTTCAGGAGGAAGTCCTGCACGATG
>JAZFSU010000222.1:0-25704 GCA_036446335.1 Dehalococcoidia bacterium
ACCTTCAGCTTCAGCTTCTTCTCGGGCATCTTCAGTTCGATGGCGTTGTACTGGCAGGCCTCAACGCACTTGGCACAGTCAGCCCCCTTGCACACAAGCGGATCGATGACATACTGCATGGGGAAAGCCATGAGGTGAGGAAGATAGACGGCCCTGGTACTATCCATTCCATAGTTGAAATCGTTTGCCCTTTCGACGGGGCAGGCCTCGACACACTTGCCGCAGGCCGTACAATTGTCGTTCACCATGCGGGGCGCCAGTCTGACATCGACTTCGTATGCACCCTCCTTGCCCGATATGCCCTCCACTTCCGCGAGAGTGAAGCACTTGACCTTGGGGTTTGTCTTGATCCGCCTGAAGTTTATCTCAAGGCCGCAATTCGGTGAGCAGAGCTTGGGAAAATACTCATTCGCCCTGACTACCCTTCCCCCCAGATACGCCTCCTTCTCGACCAGGAAGGTATCGTAGCCTACCTCAGCAGCCTCCACCGCGACAGTAAGGCCACTGATACCTCCCCCAATGACGAGGATCCCCTTCGGAGAGTCGATGACATCTGCGTCACTCATGTCCCCTCCCTTTGCCTCCTCAGTTCCCGTTCCATCTCCTCCATCTTCCTCTCCACCACCTCACCCCTTATAGTCATTGTCGGCTCTCCAAACAGGGAGAACCTCAGCCACTTGTAGCCAAACTCAAGCAGTGCTTCATCGTCACGCCCTATCCTGTCAATGGCTTCCGGGGCAACATCGAACATCTTGAAGAAACTGCTGTCGAAAATGTGCTCCCTGAACCGATCGAGGTCGTAAAGGGCCATATAGAACACCTGCATCTGCGCCGGCCCCAGACCTTTTCCTTCATCCACGCTCTGCAAACGCCGGTGAAGCGTTATCTCCTTGTAGGGCTGGGCCTTCTCGTTGTATATCTCGATCCCTTGATCATTGTACCATTCGGCCACCGTCCACTCTCTTCCCTGCTTCAATCCAGTACATGAGAAGCCTTCTTCCATAATAAAGTAGAACTCCTCGCCGTTCACAGCCTGTTCAGTCTTCGAGGAAGCCATCCCCACCGGGTACATACGGCAGGGCCACGGCCGATCCTCATATAGCGAGCAGCCCTCAGGGCTGACAAAGGGGCACGTCTTCCGCTCATCGTCTCTCATTCTGAGCAAGACCAGTGGGACCTTCTGTCCCACCGACAGGAGGGGGACGACGTATTCTCCCAGGAAGTCGTCAGATGAGAGTCCCAGTGCCTTTCTCATGCGTAGAACATCGTACGGCGTGAGCAGGATGTTCACGTCAGCGCAGCACGTCGTGAAGCAGGATATGCCCTTGTCGCAGGAAAACCTGAAGGTGCTCTCAGATGTGAGTCTCGGGTACTCCTTGAGTATCTCTTCTTTTAAGCTATCATACATATCATCAAGCATAGGACTCCAAAATCAGAGAACTCCAGCCACCGCTGGGATGGCCGGAGTCCCGGCAGCAATCAACGCCACGTTGATCAGTCCCTATTCAACCACCCGGAGTCAAAGTCTGCTATCCCTCCATCGGTATAATGTCGCGCTTCATAATCTCCCAATTGGCGGTCTTGGGATCCCACCTGCAATTGACGAAGACCTTCCAGTTGGCATCATCCATCTTGGGATGGTCCGCCCTGAAGTAGTAGCCAGGCCACCTGGTCTCTTCGCGAGCCGTCACCGTCCGCACATGAGACTCAGCCTGCCACATGCGATGCACGTTCTCCCAACACCGCATCAACTCGTGGAGGTCCTCGGCCGCCAGCTTCTCTGAATCCTCCTTCAGAAATGCGAGAAGCTCGAGGCCCCTCTCCAGATAGTGCTTGTTGGTGCTGAACTGTGTCGCAGCGCCACCCGCGTACTCATCCATTATCTTCTGGAGCCTGTACATGAACTGCTGAGGGCGGATGTAGTTCTCGTTGACATCCGGATTGTCCGTCTGGCCCGAGAACTTCTCGAACGTCTCCATTGGCTGCAGTATGGTCTTCTTGAGTTGGTCAACCTGGGCAGCATTCACCTTGGGCTGGTCCTGGTTGTCAACTATGTACGCTATCGCGGCTTTGGCGCGTATCCTCCCCTCCGTATGAGAGCCGTCGGAGAACTTGTGGCTCGAGGCTCCGGATGCATCGCCTGCGCAGAAGATGCCTTTCACCGTGGCCATGCCATTGTATCCCCAGAAGTACTCCGGCGGGGCCAGATCTTCAGGTCCGCTTAGCCACGCTCCGGAAGCACCCGAGTGTGACCCAATGAAGTACGGCTCACAGGCCTGAATCTCAGAGGCTTTCTCCTCAGGAGACGTATTGGTGGCCGCCCAAAGGATGGCCTGGGAGATGGTCATGTCGAGGAAGTCTTCCCACGCCTCGGACTCAACCTCCTTCAGCTTCTTCTTCCTTGCCTTCTCATCCGGCTCAGCATCAACGATTTTGCCAATAGCTTCTTCCGTCCTCATGTACGCCGGGCCCTTGCCTTCCTGCTGGTCCAGCATCATGAGGTAGTTCCTCAGATTGGCGGGTATGGGTTTCACCAGCCCATAGGGAGCCCAGTTCTCAAGCTCCGACTTCCTCTCCACCATGTACTCGCCGCCAAGAGCTGTTGTGGCCCGCGACTTGAACAGGAGGAACCAGGCGCCGACTGGGCCATAGGCATCCTTGAACCGCACGGGGATGAAGCGGACCTCCTGACAGGTCATCTCGCAGCCGCTCTTCAGCGTGAAGTAGGCGCTGGAGCCGGTGTTGAACGGGGGATACCAGGACCTGCCAAAACCCTCACCGGTCGAGCGGGGCTTGAATACGTGGACGGCGCCGCCCATTGCTACGACCACTGCCTTGGCCTTGAACACATAGAACTTGTTCTCTCTGACGCTGAATCCCACCGCACCGGCGACCCTGTCTCCGTCCATCAGGGGCTCTACTATGAACACCCTTTCGTATATCTCACCGTTGGCGCCCAGCGTTGCCATCGCATTCTTGGCCGCCTCAGAAACGATGACTTTGTAGGACTCGCCGTTGATCATAAGCTGCCAGGGACCCTCAAAGACGTACTTGCCGTCATCATCCGTCCAGATGGGCAGGCCCCACTTCTCGAACAGATGCACAGTGCCGTCCACGTGCCTGCCGATGTCGTAGACAAGGTCATCTCTGGCAACGCCCATCAGGTCCTGCCTGACGTACTTGACGTAGTCCATGGGGCTTCTTCCTTTGACATTCATGCCCACGTACTGGTTGAGGGCCGAAAGACCCATGGCCACGGCACCGCTCCTGTCCATGGCCGCCTTGTCGACGACAGTTACCTTGATGTTGTGCTTCTTTGCCCAGTGGGCCGCCTCCACAGCGGCACCACAGGCCGCCATACCACCACCGATGATCAACAGATCGGTGGTTACTTCGACAGTTTCAAACTGTGCCATCTTCTAACCCTTCTCCTACTTCTTGATGGTGGGAAGCTCCGCTACCCTCAGAGACTCCGGCTCGGTGAACAGCAGCGGGCTCTTCAGGTCGTCCGCTTCCGGAGCAGTCTTGAATCCTCCGTCAGGTACAGCGGAGCCCTCAGGCGTAGTCCTGATGGGGAACTTGAACCGCTTCAAGGTCTCGTTCCTGAACTTGACCGTCCACATGATGTCTTCGGTTCCCCTTAGCGGGGTAACGCTGGCACCCATGGGTGTGAAGTCGGCATACCCTCTAACCGCCACCGACTGCTGTGGGCAGATCTTGACGCAGTTGTAGCACTCCCAGCACATCATCGGGTCTCTGTTGTATGCCTTCATGGTATCTTTGTTCAACGCCATGAGGTCATTTGGGCAGATGTGCATGCAAGCGGTCCTGTCCTGACCCTTGCACCCATCGCACTTCTCAAGAATTACAAAGCTTGGCATCCGCTTCCTCCTCTCTCTAGCGGGTTTATCCCTTTGTACTACGCGATCGGAAAGTGTCTCTGGTCCTTGCTCTCTATGTCCCTCCCTCCAGGTGAATGCACGGAAGGCCCCCATGGCCTCCTGGCTTCTTCTCTTCAACCACTAAGTCAAGCTCATCGGGCATCTTGATCAAGATACCCGATGAGCTTGAAGAAATCCTACTACTGTACTGCCTCGCTTTGATAGTACTCCATGAGAATCTTCGCTACTTCCGGCCGGGCAAATTCGTGCGGCAGCTCCTGGCCTGCGGCAAGCATCTCACGAACCTTTGTCCCTGAAAGCATCACGTAGTCTTCCTTGCCATGCGGACAATCGCGCATCATAACGATCTTTCCACACTTGTTGCACCATACCGTGTGGTCGCCGCGGAATATCTCGATCCGGAGAGCGTCCTTGGGAATCCCATCGAATACTGTCTGGGCATCAAAGCCGCCGTAGTAATCACCTACTCCGGCGTGGTCGCGGCCCACGATCAGGTGAGTCGCCCCCATATTCTGGCGGAATATCGCGTGCAGCAGCGCCTCCCGAGGGCCAGCATACAGCATATCGAATCCGTAGCCGGTGATCTCAACTGTGTTCGCGGGGAAGAACAGCTCAACCATCTTCCTTATACAGGAATCACGCACATCCGCCGGGATATCGCCCTTCTTCAGCCTTCCCAGCAGCATATGAATCACAGCGCCGTCGGCGTTCAGCTCTTTCAACGCTATCCTGATGAGCTCCTCATGCGCCCGGTGCATCGGGTTCCGTGTCTGGAACGCCACCACCTTCTTCCAGCCATTCTTGCTCAGCATCTCGCGCATCTGCACAGCAGTGCGAAAGGTCCCGGGAAACTCAGTCTCGAAGTACGAATAGTTCAGCACCTGAATCGGTCCGGAGATCATGGCCCTTCCAGCCCCCATCCAGGCTGCAACGCCGGGATGCTTGTCATCCAAGGTGCGGAACACCTTCTCGGCCATCAATTTCATCTGGTCTTCGGACACGTTCTCGATCGCCTCGACATCCTGGATTGCGATCACGGGATTCCCGTCAACGTTGGGGTCCCGAAGCGCGATCCGCCCGGCGTCCTTGACCGCACCGGCGTCCTTGACCACGCTGACGATCGGCACAGGCCAGAATAGCCCGTCCTTTGTCTGCATCTTCTCGGCCACGCTGAGAGATTCGGCCAGCCCCATGAACCCCTTGAGAGGATTGAAGTAGCCCGATGCCATCATCACCGCATTCGCGGCGGCTGCCGAGGACACGACTATCGACGGCAGAGTTTCCGCCTCCTTCACCACCTCTGCCCGTTTTCCGTCATCGGCCACGTATGGGGGATTGAGAGAATCTGAACCATGTGGTTTGATCAAGTTGTCTGCCATTTCCACTCCAACTTCTACGTATTTTCAACGCCCAAACGTCCGTAATGCCGAACCCCTGTTCCACAGCCCGGCACAAACGTCACCAGCGCGACAATCCTCGACGCACAGCGAGCGACTCCGGTGCCGCGGGTACTTCCGATTATGCCCCCGGCCACGAGAGTGGCGATCAGACGCTGCAGGTAGAGCAGCGGCATTTGCTGTCTTTCTGCAATTTGCCTGAGCACGGTTGGCCCGTTCACCCAGGAGTCAGCGAGATCCAGGAGTGCTCTCGTTCCGTAGTCTGCTCTGCTTGAAAGCTTCATTGGACGACGCTTGTTGACCAATACGATCAACTAAGTTTGTTGAGCAATACCATCATCTTGGTATACTAACTGAAGGCGGGCATGCTGTCAAACGGACTTTCCGTCCATGATCACCGATACCACTGTATCACCTTGAGACAGCGCCCGGCTTACTCTCAGGGCTCTGCAGGGAGCCGTGCCAGACGCGTCGCTCCCGGCAATATGGCCCCGTATGTACTCATCGAGACACTGGCATATCTCGCTTTCATCGCTCACGCCAGTGTCCGATATCTATCTTACCCCATTCAGAGGGCCTAGGGCCATTCCGCAGCCAGCCGACCAGTCCGACATCCGCACGTCAGACAGACTGCCTTGCCGTTCCTGTGTGGCGTCAAGCGGCTATTGGTGAACCCCGCCACAAAGCTACAGACAGTATAACATCGCCCAGTGCTTATGCCAGTAGTGCCATTGGCATGAGAGCAGCATCGAAGCGGGGTGTTGGTGATCAGTCCTCCAGGGTGGTTCTTCTGGGAGAACCAGGAATGTCGGCTGACAGCCTTTGGCGAGGATGATAGAGTTCTTGCCCAGAGTGGCTCGCGGGCCATCCTGTCTGATTGAGTAGATGCACGCTCTATGTGAAATCCCCAATGCTGCTGCATCGTGTCCTCCAAGGGCCATAAGAAAGCACCCCGATCCCAACATCAACAGCGTGGTCGTCGCGAAGGAGAAGTGCATGCACTGCGGCAACTGCTTCACGGTCTGCCTGGCCATGCCGCTCGCCAGCCCCAAAGGAGACAGAGTCGCCACCTGTGCCGGCGGCAAGAACTACGTTCAGCACCACGGCCCAGTACAGGTGACAGGAGGCATGCCATGAGTGAAGGAGAAGGCCCACAGCAGAAGGCCCTTGAATGGTTCCAACAGCACTCGAAGGAAGACAAGCCCCATTTCTACATGAAGGACGTGGTGAAGGCCCACGCGGATGTGTTCGACAAGCGTGATATTCAGAAGGCCATGCGGGACTGCGCTGAAGCCGGGACATTGACGTATTTCTCAACTGGCAGCACAACGTCCCGAGAACTTCCCCAAGAGTGTCACGTAAGCAGCATCAAGGAAGGGAGGAGCAGTAGGATCAGGATGAGAGCACGTGCGCAGAGTGCTCTGGCGTGCTGATGCCCGAGGATACTCTGCAGTCCTCGTTCCGAGAGACATGTCCATGAGCAATCGTGCTTGTGTGTGTTTCCCCCCGAGGCTCGGGGGCACGCAGACGGGGAATGAGTGTCAGTTGAAAAGCGGGATGCCGGAGGTGTTGCTCATTCGAGACGACTCAGCATCCCGCTTCAGAGCCCCGCCCGCTCTCCATCGATTTGAGGTAGTAGGTCATGCTCTGCAGGCTATGAACCGGGATAACCTGCCTCAGCTGCACCCCTTTCGGCACTCGAGCAACGATGGGAGCATAGTTTAGAATCGCTTTGGCGCCTGCACGAACCAGAGCATCGATTACCTGCTGCGCTTCTCCAGGCGGTACCGCCACAATACCAATCTGAGTGCCTTTATTCCGCACCGTGTCCTCAAGCTCGGACACGTCCTGAATCACCAGCCCGGCAAGTTTCCTGCCTATCCTTCTCGAGCTCTTGTCGAAGGCAGCTACCATCCTGTAGTCATCGTGCAGGAATCCCTTGTGATCCAACAGAGCCCGGCCCAACCGGCCCGTGCCAACCAGCACCACCGACCACTCGCGACCGAGTCCCAACACGCGACCCAACTCCGAGGAAAGCTGGCTTACATCATACCCCATACCCTGCTTGCCAAATCTCCCGAAATAGCTCAGGTCCTTCCTCACCTGGGCCGGCGTCGTCCTCAACATGGCCCCCAGCTCCCTGGAGCCAACAGATTCCACACCCACTTCTTTCAGGGCAGCCAGCATCTGCGCATACATCGGCAGGCGCTGAATCACCACGTCCGGAACAGATTCCTTCATATGCCCCCCTGGGAGTAGCTCGACCGGCACGCCCGTCCGCGCCGCCGGGCCCACATGGACACAATGCTCCTGTCGTACCACCAATTACGTCCTGCAATTGTAACTCCTGGACTCTCAAAAGGCAAGAGTGTTTGTGAAAAAATGCTCAACCCCCTTTTCGAATTGCCTTCTCAGGAAGCCGCATCAGCAGCGTGACAAGAGCTGGTTCCCAA
The DNA here is from genome assembly GCA_036446335.1 of Dehalococcoidia bacterium. GTDB lineage: Bacteria > Chloroflexota > Dehalococcoidia > SZUA-161 > SZUA-161 > JAZFSU01. Next base: position 7,753 of record JAZFSU010000222.1, read on the forward strand.
TATCCATCTATCTCACACGTACTGTACGACTACACGCTATTGACACACCAGAACATGAATGCTATACTCTCTGCGGCCTTGTGACGGATTTCACTAATTGGCATTTTCGTCTGTGGCTATGCCAGGCAGTTAGGAGCGATGTTTGGGACGCGGTCGCCAGGAGCGGGTGTTGGCCCCATCGCAGGTTGATGAACGATCAACTATCCAGGTTGCAACAAGCACAAGCCTCACACTATCCAAAGGCATCTGGTTTGTGCTTTTCTCGTATCTCACATAAGAAAGGAGAGCTGAGAAATTGGGCTTGATCTACCTCGTGCCGGTAGCCGGCGTGGTCGCTGTATTCTTCGCCATATTCCTGGCTAGAGATGTACTGCGCCGCGACACCGGCACGCCGGAAATGCAGGAAATCGGAGATATGATTCTAGAGGGGGCGATGGCCTTCCTCAAACGCCAGTACACCACCATCGGCATCATCGCACTCTTCACAGCGGTGGTTGTCGGCGCACTGGTTGGTCTGCTCGATGGAGAAGTGGGACTGGAGAAAGGCGGCATAACCGCGTGGGGTATCGCGTGGCGCACAGGCCTAGCCTTTCTTGTCGGCGCATTCTGCTCCGCCGCCTCGGGCTTCATCGGAATGTATATGTCGGTGAAGTCCAACGTTCGCTGCGCCGCCGCAGCCCGCCGCAGTCTCAATGAGGCCGTCACAGTCGCCCTCAGGGGCGGCGCGGTCTCTGGCTTCCTCATTGTGGCCTTGAGCCTTATCGGCGTTGCTGGCATGTACTACGCCTACGGCGGCAACAGCAACCCCGACATCGCTCCGCACACGATAATAGGCTTCGGCTTCGGCGCCAGTTTCGTGGCGCTCTTCGCCCAGCTCGGCGGCGGACTATATACCAAGGCCGCCGATATGGGCGCCGAATTGGTCGGCAAGGTGGAGGCCGGCATACCCGAAGACGACCCCAGGAACGCCGCTGTCATCGCCGATCTTGTGGGCGACAACGTAGGTGACTGCGCTGGCCGTGGCGCGGACCTCTTCGAATCCACCGCCGCCGAAAACATCGGCGCCATGATTCTGGGCATAGTCCTATGGAAAGTCTGGAGTGCCCAGGGACTGCCCCACCCCGAGGCCTGGGTACTCTTCCCATTGGTCATCCGCTCATTCGGTATCTTCGCCAGCATGATAGGTGTGCTGCTGGTGAAAGCCAAGGAAGACGAGAACCCAATGAATGCCCTGAATCGGGGCTACTTCATCTCCGTTGCGCTGTCCCTGGCAGGCCTCGTAGCTACTGTTCTGGTCATGCTGGGAACAGACTTCGCCTGGCTGATCGGAGCCGGGGTTGTCGGCCTGGTAGCCAGCATGATGGTCGTGTTCATCACCCAGTATTACACCGAACCGGGACACCGCCCGGTGGACGGCATCGTTGAGGCATCACGTACCGGTCCGGCCACAAACATCGTCGCGGGAACCGCTGTGGGATTCGAGACGACTGTGGCCACAGGTCTGGCGATCGGATTGGCCCTTCTCCTTTCCTACTGGATGGGAGAACAGGCGATCAACAATGCGATCAGCATAGGACTCATCCCGGTGGGCACCCACGGCGGGATATTCGGCACAGCAACGGCGACCATGGGAATGCTCATGACCTGCCCCTTCATCCTGACCATGGACACCTTCGGCCCCATCACCGACAACGCCAACGGCGTCATTGAGATGGCTGGCGAGGGCGGGCAGGCGCGCGCCATCACCGACCGCCTCGACGCGGTGGGCAACACCACCAAGGCCCTGACCAAGGGCTTCGCCATGGTGTCGGCGGGTCTTGCCGCCTTCCTCCTCTTCCAGGCCTACCTCGAGAGAGTAGCGCTCCTCAGGGGAGAGGCTTTTGAGGTGATAGACATCGCCAGGGTAGAGGTCTTCGTCGGCGCTCTGGTTGCGGTGATGCTGGTCTTCCTGTTCAGCTCTATGGCAGTCAACGCCGTGGGCAAGACGGCCAGCAAGGTCATCGACGAGGTAAGACGTCAGTTCCGCGAGGATCCAGGCATCATGGCGGGTACGTCAAGACCGGACTACGCCGGATGTGTGGACATAACCGCCAAAGCCGGTCTGAGGCAAATGATCGCACCATCGTTGCTGGTCGTGGCCACCCCGATAACACTGGGGTTGGTCTTCCACCAGATACCAGGCTACGACGCCGCAATGGCAGTGGCATCCTTCCTGATGGTAGGAACCATCTCCGGTATCCTGTTGGCCAGCTTCCTGAACAACAGCGGCGGAGCCTGGGACAACGCCAAGAAGTTCATCGAGAGCGGTGAGTTCAAGGACGAGGAAGGCAACGTCATTGGCAAGGGCACACCCGCTCATGCTGCCGCTGTGGTGGGCGATACAGTCGGCGACCCGTTCAAGGACACCGCCGGCCCGTCACTGCACGTTCTGGTGAAGCTATTGAGCACCATCACTCTGGTGCTTGTCCCGCTCTGGGTTACTGTGGCCTAGCGCGCTTATCCAAGCGATCAAGCGGCACCCCTTGCTCGTATGAGCAAGGGGTGCCGCTCATCTTTATGTCCACGAGGACGCTGGCGACAAGGCCGTTCCTCCTGCAAACGCCAAACAGCCACCACCGCCTCTATCGGCCCTCCAGATGCCGAAGTCCCGAGCCGCCAACATGTGATAAGCACAATCGGCAGCGCCGCACCTGTGACGAAAGTCCATTCTGCCTGAGGCTTCCTGTGATATCATATTGCAGGAGCGGACTGACGCAACCCTCGATGAGTTGTGGCATGGGAGAGCTTTCATGGGGATTCAAGACAGGGACTGGTACCGGGGATCTCATCCCCCGGCCTGCAACTGCGTTCAGTGCACAAAGAGAAGGCTGAGTGGCAGAGACCAGGCAATAGCTGCCCGGGTCGCGCGCTTCCTGAAACGGCTCGTGAGAAAGAGGTGAGCACGGGCCACAACGCCCAGAGGGAGAGGGGCTTCACCCAATGCGCGGTCGACATCCGCCCGGATGCCGGTGCATATTTCGGGGCGCCGTTGTCCCTATACGCTTCACGTATTGCGACGCCCATAGCGCCGGGCCCTGCGTGAGTCCACAGGGAAGCTCCCACTCTCGTGAGATGGATGTGTGTGTCCGGAAAGACGTTCCCCAAGCGGTCAGCCAGACTCCTCGCTTCGTCGTGAGCGGTCGTGTATGGTATCGCTATCCCCTTCGCTCTTCAGAAGCCTTCCGCCCAAAGGATGCAGGCAGCCGACAGGGACTCGGGCGGCCCTCCATTGCCGAACCAGGCTCGCCCCCCAGGCAACAGAGCCTGCGAACATGCCGGGGCACGATCGTCTCGGGCACTGCTCTGCCCCACCACAGCCATGCCCCAATCAGTTGCACAAGAAACCGAGACTGAAAAGAAGCTCTGTCGCCACTATCCCCAGACGAGTGTACAGGGTTGCATTCCGAGCCATAAAGTGCTATACTCCCGTCGCACGCCTCGTGGCTAAGTGGGTTCCACCCACTTTTTTTTAGCTTGCGAGAAGTGCGATCGGAAAAGGAGGCCAGGGCAAGATGAAGACCGATTTTCTACTTGCCATCACCCAATTGGCGGCGGAAAGGAATCTGCCCAAGGAAGTGGTCTTCTCGGCAGTAGAGAAGGCTCTGGCCTCCGCTTTCAAGAAGGATGATTCTTCGGCTCAACAGAACATCTCCGTTAAAATCCACCCCGTCAGCGGCGACGTCAAGGTCTACACCGTCAAGACTGTGGTGGAGGATCCGACGGACCCGGACCTGGAGATATCCCTGGCCCAAGCTCAGAAGATCAGGGGAGACGCCCAGTTGGGTGAAACCGTTGCCCAAGAGAGCAACGCCTTCCAAGGCGGCAGAATAGCCGCCCAGACAGCCAAGCAAGTCGTCCTACAGCGGCTCCGTGAGGCTGAGCGCGAGTTCATCTTTGGCGAGTACATAGAGCGCGAAGACGATATCGTTGGCGGCATCATTAACCGGATCGAGCCCAGACAGATAGTAGTGGACCTTGGCAAGACCGAGGGCATACTCCCCGCCAGCGAGCAGGTGCGAACGGAGCGCTACCGCGTAGGGCAGAGGCTGAAGCTATATCTGCTGGAAGTGAATCGCACAAGCAGAGGCCCACGGCTGATCCTGTCACGCTCTCATCCGAGTTTGGTGCGCCGCCTCTTTGAATTGGAGGTTCCCGAAATCCACAACGGAATCGTGGAACTCAAGGGTGTTGCCCGCGAACCTGGATACCGCAGCAAAGTGGCCGTGGCGGCCAGGCAGGAGGGCATCGACGCAGTTGGATCCTGCGTCGGCCTGCGAGGTGTCAGGATTCAAAATGTGGTCAACGAGTTGGAAGGCGAACGAATCGACGTCATCCAGTGGGATCCCGAAATCAAGGACTTCATTGGCAACGCGCTGAGCCCGGCTCAGGTGCTCAGCGTCGAGGTCGACCAGACGAGCAATACTGCCATCGTCGTTGTGCCCGACGGACAACTCTCATTGGCCATTGGCAAAGAGGGCCAGAATGCCAGGCTTGCCGCCAGGCTCACTGGGTTCAGGATCGACATCAAGAGCGCCAGCGTCGTGAAGGCTGACAAGCTGGCCCGGGCCGGGGAAGAGGCTGAGAAGGCGCCGCCCACAAAGGAGCCTGCCGACGCCGAGAAACGAAGTGCTGTCTCCATTCCTGTGGAGCAATACGACATGCCGCTTGAGAAACTCGGCCTTTCGACACGCGTTCTCAACTTCCTGGGTGCAGGCGGTGTCACCAAGGTCGGCGAGTTGTTTGAGAAAAGCGACAAGGAGCTCCTGAGCATCAAGAACTTCGGGCAGAAGTCTCTGGCTGAGGTGAGAGAACGGCTGGAAGCGCTTGACCTCGGTGCTCAAGCACCCGCCGAGGAGAAGGTCGAATTGCCTCCGGCTGAGGCCGACGTGGAAGTAGGGCAAGAGTTGGAGCCGGCCGCCATCGAGGAGCCGGAGGAGGAGGTAGTGCTCTACGTGCCGCCTCCGGTGCAGGTGCCCGCCACAGACAAGCCACTGATTCGCTTCAAAGAGGATATTTTCGCTCCCCAGGAGCCAAGGAGCGATGTCGGGAAGAAGGGCAAGAAGAAGAAGAATGTCGAGGCTGACTCTGAGGCGGTAGCCGCCGCAAACTGGCGCAAAGGGCAGGATGTCGTTCCACAGCCGGAGCCCGACGACGACGCTAGTGGCTGAGGTGCGGGATGGCGAAGCATCCGAGCGTTTCCAGGCACATTCCGGAAAGGACATGCATTGTCTGCCGCCAGAAGAGACCAAAGCGGGAACTCATACGGATCGTGCGCACGCCGCAAGGCGTCATTGATATCGACATGCGAGGCAAGGAATCCGGACGAGGCGCATACCTTTGCCCATTACGTGATTGCTGGGAGACCGGAGTGACCAAGAAGAAGCTGGAGCGTGCTCTGAAGGCGGAACTCACGCCTGAACAGCGCGCCAAACTTGCGGAGTACGGCAGGACGCTGTCTTCCTCGAATTGGGCCGCGGACTGCCCTGCTGAGTATGAACCCGAAGGAGTTTCTGGATGAAGCGGAAATCTGCTGTTGGCGAGAAAGCCGTGCGAAAAAGAGCGCCCGCTCCTGAGAAGTCAGAAGCCAAGACGAGGATTACGATCCCCAGAGCGCTTACGGTAAAGCAGTTCGCAGATCTTCTCGGAATCAGCGTGATCGAGACGATCAAGCATCTGATGCGTGCCGGAATCATGGCCAACGTGAATCAAGTCATCGATTACGATAGTGCAGCCGCCGTCGCCGCTGGCCTCGGCGTTGAGCATGTAGCGGAGCAGCGAACTCACCACGAGGCGACGGCGAGAGATCGTTTCGTCGAGGAGGAGAGCGCATCTCAGAAGCCCCGTCCCCCAGTGGTGACAATCATGGGACACGTCGACCACGGCAAGACCAGACTCCTCGATGCCATACGGCAATCCAACGTCATCGATACTGAAGCTGGCAATATCACCCAGCATATTGGCGCATACCAGGTCATGGTCCACGATCAGAAGATCACATTCCTTGACACGCCGGGACACGAGGCTTTCACAGCCATGAGAGCCCGCGGGGCGCAAGTTACCGACATCGCCATTCTGGTCGTTGCTGCCGACGACGGGGTGATGCCACAGACGATTGAAGCTATCGATCATGCCAAAGCGGCAGGAGTCCCAATCGTCGTCGCCATCAACAAGATCGACAAGCCCTCCGCCAATCCGGACCGAGTCAAGCAGCAGTTGGCCGACAACAGCCTGTTGATCGAGGAGTGGGGCGGCGACGTCATCTGTATACCGATCTCAGCCAAGCAGGGGGACGGGATATCTGATCTCCTGCAGAATCTGCTCATCGCTGCCGAGATTCTGGAGGTCAAAGCCGATCCCACGCGTCCGGCAGTCGGGGCCGTTGTCGAGGCCAAACTGGACAGCAGCAAGGGCCCCTTGGCAACCGTCTTGGTGCAGACAGGCACTCTCAGAATCGCTGACAACGTCGTGGTCGGTGAGATCTCGGGCAAGATCAAAGCGATGTTCGACGACAAAGGCAAGCGGGTGAGAAAGGCCGAGCCAGCTATGCCCGTCGAGATCCTGGGCTTGGACGAAGTCCCCCACGCCGGAGACATTCTTTCAGTTGTCAGCAGCGAGAAGGCGGCGCGTGCTGAAGCAGAGCAACGCCGGAGGGACAGAGAGTCCCTCAGCGCATCCAGTTCTTCCAGGCTAACCAATCTCTCCGCGCAAATCCGCGCCGGGAAAGTTCGAGAGCTGAACATAGTGCTCAAAACCGACGTCCAGGGGAGCCTTGAGCCTATCAGGTCTTCCCTTGAACAACTCGGAACCGAAGCAGTCAAGGTCAGGATGGTCCACTACGGAAGCGGCAATATTACAGAGAGCGATGTGATGCTGGCAATGGCCTCAAGTGGCATCGTAATTGGGTTCAACACACGCCCGGAGCCGGGGGCAAAACTGCTTGCCGACTCCCAGAATGTCGATATTCGCAACTACCAGATTATCTACGAATTGGTTGATGACCTCGAGAAAGCGCTGGCCGGTATGCTGGAGCCAACCTATGTCGATGTCATTGAGGGACATGCTGAGGTACGGGCTGTTATCAAGGTCAAGCAAGGGAAGATAGCGGGTGCCTACGTGACTGATGGCAAAATTGCCCGCGCCGGGCTCGCTAGAGTGATTCGTGCCGGTGAGGTCATCCACGAGTCATCGATGTCAAGCCTGAAGCACTTCAAGGACGATGTTAAGGAGATGGCAGCCGGCTTCGAATGCGGCATAGGCATCGTGGGATTCGCCCAGTTGCAGGTCGGCGACATCATTGAGTGCTATAAGAAGGAAAAGCAATAGGCCGGGCGCGTCTAGGATCGGAGGCCCATCGTGGCACGACGTTTGCAACGGGTCAACGAACTCATCCGCGAGGAGATCAGCGATCTGCTGAGGCGTGAGGTCAACGACCCCAGAATCAATGGCCTGATCAGTGTGACCGAGGTCGTCACCTCTCCAGACCTGAGGCACGCCAAAGTGTACGTCAGCACCATGGGAACCGAAGAAGAGAAGCTGCAAGTAGAAGAGGGCCTCGCAGCCGCCTCGGGATTCATCCGCCGTCTATTGGGTGATCGCATTTCTCTGCGCTATGTTCCTGAACTGTCCTTCCAAAGAGATGATTCCATTGAGCGAGGCAGTCGTCTGCTTGAACTAATCAAGGAGGTTACGCCCGACGGCAGCTCCGGCGAAGTGAAACCGACTTGAAGATCAATGGAATCCTGAACCTCGACAAGCCCAAGGGCAGCACCTCTTTCGACATGGTTGCCCTTGTCAGGAGGCTGAGCGGAGAGCGGCGGGTGGGCCATGCCGGCACCCTGGATCCTGAAGCGACTGGCGTCCTGCTCATCTGCCTCGGCCAAGGAACAAGGCTGGCCGAGTTCCTGGTCGAGGGCCAAAAGGCCTATCAAGCCGAGATAGAACTGGGCACAGCCACCGACACCTACGACGCTACAGGGACAGTCACCCAAACAGGCGACACGTCCGCGCTATCCATGGAGCAGGTCGTGGCGGCTGTCGCTTCCTTCACCGGAATCGTGGACCAAATGCCGCCAGCCTACAGTGCCATCAAGTACCGGGGCCGCCCCCTCTACCGTTGGACTCGAGCTGGGATTGATGTCCCGAGAACTACGAGGAGGGTCGAGTTTACCGAGCTGCGCATACTTGGCTGGGACCCCCCAGTGCTGAACCTGGAGGTGGAGTGCAGCAAAGGCACATATATCCGCTCCTTGGCACATGATCTAGGTCAGAAGCTGGGTTGTGGCGCGCACCTGAGAAATCTTGTTCGATTGAGAAGCGGGTCCTTCCACGTCAGCGAGGGTGTGAGTGCTGCCACGGTTCAGGATGCCTTTGAACATGGCTACTGGACAGAATTAATGCATCCGATTGACGTGGCCGTCCTGCACCTGCCGCCAGTGACAGTCGACGCCGATGACGAGAAGGCCATAGTAAACGGGCGTCCCCCAGTTCTGGGGGCTGAGGAGCAGCCACAGGGTGAACGATGCCGAGCATATTCCACCGACAGGCGCTTCCTCGCCATCCTACACTACGACGAGGACATGGGACGATGGCAGCCCGAGAAGGTCTTCGCTGCGTGACTGCGGCAAACCTTGACAATCCATTTCAAGTGTGTATAGTCTATGCAGCTAGAAATGGAGGTATGTGGCGCAAGCATATTGCTTCAAGTGTAGAAAGAAAGTGGACATTCAGAATCCGACCCAAGTCACCCTGAAGACCGGCAAGCCCGCAACAAAGGGGAAATGCGGCAAGTGCGGCACCGCGGTCTTTAGGATTGGCAAAGGCTAGCGCCCTGGGTATGAAGGCTTACCACAGCCTACTGCGCTTGCAGCATGCGTAGCAGTGACGCCGGGTTGGCGTGGAGCACGGTGTCGAGTTCGTCGTCAGACAGTCCAGCCTCCCTAGCAGTATCGCGAGCCAACTCAACAGTGAGAAGATCAAATTCATCATGAGCGTCAGAGTTGACAAGAAGTTTCGCGCCGGCAACACGAGCCATCTCGGCGACATGCTTATTGGCGCTGGCGTGGTTTCGTCTTGTTGTGATCTCAAGGTAAACGTTGTTGGAAGCAGCGAGCTTCGCCTCCTCCAGGGTCAGGAATCCAGGATGCGCCAGTATGTCGACGTGCGGTGATTCGATAGCAGCGAGATTCGTGCCTGGTTCAACTGGCTCAGATGGAGTCTCACCGTGGACTACCACCAGGGTTGCTCCCAATTCCTTGGCTTTTCTGGCAGTGTCAGCGATCGCAGTCGAAGGAACGTGTGTGAGTTCAACTCCAGGTATCGCGTCGATGCTCCAATGATGTCGGGCCAGGGCGCAGTCCGCGGCGGTCTCAGTGATTAGTCTTTCCAGGTAGCCTGCGGCAACATGGTCGGTAATTGCAATGGCACGATAGCCGTTCACTAGCGCCCTTCGAACCAATTCCAGCGGCGAGAGGGCGCCATCTGTTGTGCACGTATGGGTGTGGAAATCGTAGACCATAGCTGCGCGATCGAGGATAGCACAAGACTCCAGGGGAAGCAAGCCCATCATCCAGCCACCACGCGACTGTGACACCATCCAGTCCGAGAGAGGAAAGGAGCACCAGAACTTGGGAAAGATAAACGTGGCGATAATCGGGGTTGGCAACTGTGCCTCGTCACTGGTCCAAGGTGTACACTACTACCGCAACGCTTCGGAGGACGATTTCGTTCCGGGTCTGATGCACGTCAACGTCGGCGGCTATCACATCTCAGACATCGACTTCGTCGCTGCCATCGATATTGACCAGAACAAGGTGGGAAAAGACCTTGCGGATGCCATCTATACCCAGCCAAACAACACTATCAAGTTCTGCGACGTTCCCCACACCGGCGTGACGGTAGAACGGGGAATGACCCATGATGGGCTGGGCAAATACCTCTCCCAGATCATCACCAAGGCCCCAGGATCCACGGCGGACATCGTCAAGATATTGAAGGATCGAGAGGTCGACGTGGTGATCAGCTATCTTCCCGTTGGCAGTGAAGAGGCCACCAAGTGGTATGTGGAGCAGATCCTGACCGCCCGTTGCGGCTTCATCAACTGCGTTCCTGTGTTTATCGGCCGGGAGGAATACTGGCAGAGACGATTCCGGGACGCGGGAGTGCCCATTATCGGTGATGACATAAAGTCGCAAGTAGGCGCGACAATCACCCATCGGGTCTTGACCCGGCTGTTCAGCGATCGTGGAGTCAAGCTCGAGAGGACGTACCAGCTGAACTTCGGCGGCAACACCGATTTCTATAACATGCTGGAACGCGAGCGATTGGAGTCCAAGAAGGTGTCAAAGACGAATGCGGTGACCTCACAACTCGACTACAACTTGGCCCCGGGGGACATCCACGTCGGACCGAGCGACCACGTGCCCTGGCTTGAAGATCGAAAGTGGTGCCATATTCGGATGGAAGGCCGCACTTTTGGAGACGTTCCCCTGAATCTAGAGCTCAAGCTGGAGGTGTGGGACAGTCCCAACTCAGCAGGCGTGGTCATCGACGCCATAAGGTGCTGCAAGCTGGCCCTCGACAGAGGTCTCAGCGGTGAGCTTGTCGAACCTTCATCGTACTTCATGAAGTCACCTCCGGTCCAATATACCGATGACCAGGCCAGAAGACTGACCGAATCTTTCATCGCGGGGGACCCAGGCAGCGAGGATACTGCGGACGCCGTCAAGCCAGCAAGCAAGAAACAGAAGCGATAAGCGGGGAATCCATGAAGATAGGTCTGGTTTCCGCATATGATTACGCCTACACGGGTGGCGTCAATATCCATATCTCACGCCTTGAGGAGAACTTCACCCGTATGGGGCACAAGGTCAAGATCATTGCTCCTTCCTCCAGGCCCCGTGAGACGGCAAAGGCCGGGAACATCATCGTCATCGGCAGACCGGTGCCTATACGAGCCAGCGGCTCGGTCGTCCGCAGCCCGATATCGCCAAGACTCCTTTTCTCGTCCCAAATCAGAGATGTGTTGGAGCGCGAGCGATTCGACGTTGTGCATATCCACGAGCCCTTGATGCCAACACTTGCCACCTCCGTGCTGCACCATTCCTCGCGTGAACTCAAGGTCGGGACATTTCACGCCTATCGGACCAACAGTTGGGGTTACACTTTCTGGGGACCGATAGCGCTCAACCGTTGGTTCAAGAAGCTCGATGGCAGAATAGCGGTTTCCAACGCCGCAAAGGACTTCATTAGCAAATACTTTCCAGGTGACTACACAATAATCCCCAATGGCATCGACCTGAAGCACTTCGCGGGCCAGACAGCGCCCCTTGAACAGTTCAGTGACGGCAAGCTGAACATACTGTTTGTGGGCAGGATGGAGAAGCGGAAGGGGTTCAAGCACCTGCTCGGGGCCTATGAGCAGGTCAAGATGAGATTCCCCCAATGCAGGCTCATAGTGGTTGGCCCGGAAGATCGTGCCTATCGGAAGTATCAGGCACTTGCCGCCAAGCGCAATCTGCAGGATGTCGTCTTCACCGGATTCGTCGAATATGAGGAGTTGCCCCGCTACTACAGAAGTGCAGATGTCTTCTGCTCTCCGGCAACAGATAAGGAGAGCTTCGGCATCGTGCTGCTGGAGGCAATGGCCGCGGGCAAACCTGTTGTGGCCTCAAACATCATGGGCTATGCAGACGTTGTGAAAGACGGCGTCGACGGCCTGCTGGTGAAGCCTAGAGACGAGCGAGAACTTGCCAATGCCATTCTCCAATTGCTTCACGACAGATCACGCAGGGAGGCGATGGGGGCCATGGGCGAGCTCAAGGTCGAAGACTATTGCTGGGATAAAGTCTCCCAGCGGGTGATGACCTACTATGAGAAGTTAATGCGAGGTCATTCACAGACCGACGGTGAGGAGCTTGCCCATGTTCAACGGGATTCGACGCGCCTTGGGGCGGCGCGCTAGCACATTTCCGACAAGGTTGCTGGCAAGGACCGGGATAACTCCGAATCAATTGACCGTGCTGGGCCTACTGCTGACCATCGGCGTGGCCTGGATACTGTCGAGGGGCGACTTCCTTCTGGGAGGCTTCCTAGTACTTCTCTCGGGAGCCTTTGATCTCCTCGACGGAGGGTTGGCTCGGGCCACCGGGCGCACCACCCGATTCGGCGCGCTTCTCGACTCGACATTCGACCGATTCTCAGAGGCGGCCCTCTTCCTCGGCCTGATGTCCTATTATGCCAATCAGGGCTCCTATCAGGAGATAATGCTCATTGGCGCCGCAATGGCAGGCTCAATGACCACCAGCTATGTGAGAGCAAGGGCAGAGGGACTGGGGCTGACCTGCGAGGTTGGCCTGTTCACACGTCCGGAGAGGGTGATCGTGCTGGCAATCGGACTCATATCTAACCAGATGCTGGTGGTTCTCTGGGTGATCGCGGTCCTCTCCAACCTGATAGCATGGCAGCGAGTGTTCCATGTGCTAAAGCAAGTCAGGGGACAGTGATGCGAAAGGGCTCTAGTGGGGCGCTAGGGACACATACTTCAGCCGCGGTATCCACAGGGGGGTAAGTGGAAGGTTCTCAACGTAGGGCTTCACAAGGGTATAGCTGATATTGAAATACAGAGGAATGCTAGCAGCTTCATCGACAATCATTTGCTCCGCCATCTGGTACACTGCCACTCGGGCCATCGCGTCTTCTTCGACACTCGCAGCATCCAACCACATGTCCACCTGCGGATTACTGTACTCACCTATGTTGTCACTGGCATCGCTGTGAAACAGAAGATCCACGAAGTTCTCGGGATCAGGATAGTCAGCGCCCCATGAAGACGTGAACATCTCGTCCTTTTCCTCCATGACAATGTAAGGATACACTTCGTGCTCCCATAGCCTCACTTCCACGTCCACCCCCAGATTCCGTCGCCACATGTCGACCAGGGCCTCTTCCATCCTGGACACAGTGCCCAAGCCAGAAGATGTCAGCGCAATCGGGGGAAGGCTGGAGACGTTCCCGTAACCCGACTCGGCGATCAGCTGGCGCGCCCTGTCCACGTCGAATTCCAGACCTCGCACATTTCCATTGTAGCCAGGCATGCCGGGAGGGAGGATACCATTGGCCTTGCTCACCACACCTTTGAGCACGAGGTCAACTATCTTGTCCTTGTCAATTGCATGGCTGAACGCCTGACGAACCTTCACATCATCGAACGGTGGCTCTGCCGAGTTGAACCCCACGTAGAACAAGCCAAAACCCGGGGTGACCGACAATTCCTCGTTCAAAGGATTGCTCGGGTCGAGCACCCTCTCAATGTCCGCCAGGTAGACGTCAGTGATGTCAATTTCACCTTTCTCGTACATCCTCATCGGCACTCCACCCCAGAGACGGTAGACAACATGCCCGACCTTGGCCGGCTCCAGATGGTAAAGGTCGTTTCGCTCAAGCACCATCAGTTCATCGTTCCACTCTTTCAGCCTGAAAGGCCCCGTCCCATTGGGGTCTTTCCACCAATCGGCGCCCGATTCGACGTTGTACCGGTCGACGATAAACGCAATGGGGTGGGTCAACTTGGATAGGAAGTACTCTTTGGGAGCGTCTATGGTTATCTGCAAACGATGTCTATCAAGGACCTTGATGCCGGAGATCTCCTCCGCCACACCAGAGAGCTTCTCCTTCACACCGACGATGTCCCCGAGAAGTGGCTCAGCTGCCTGCGCCCCAACCGATGGATCGCTCGCCCTCTCCAACGAGTATTTGACGTCGTGAGCGGTTACCTGCCTTCCATCGTGGAACTTCGCGCTCTCGCGCAAGTTGAATGTATAGGTCTTGCCATCGTCACTTCTCTCCCATGATTCGGCAATATCGGCGACCAAGTCCAGCTGCGGATCGAAGCTCACCAATCCACTGAAAATCTCGGCGATGTATCGCACGGCGGAGAACTCCCTCCCCGCCGCCACGGCAGGGTCAAGAGTCGTGGGGCTGGTGCCAAATAGAACAAGGGTCTCTTGCCGCGAGACATCAGGCAGCCCCAGCACAGAGAGGTCTGTCGCGCATCCAGTGATCGCCATTACCAGGGCTGCCATAAAGCAGACCACTCGCAGCCGCCACAACTTCGACTTCCTTTTCATCGCCTACCTCGCCGCGACCTCAAGCGAACAGCCTCCCCAATCCCGGGAAGGGACAGCAACCCGAATGCAACGAGCACCGCCGCTCCACCACCTGCACTCTCGCCAGAAGCAGATCCGCATCCGAAGGCCCCTGCATCTGGGCTTGCACTCGGCGAGGCTCCCTGGCCGACGGATGGTGTAGGCTGCGCTGACGGTGGCCCCAGACCCAGGCTGGACCGCCACAGACGATCGAGCTCGGACGTGTCGAATCCATACACGTGCATCAAAGCATCGTCGTACCTGGAGCCTTCCCTGAATGTATCCAACAGGCGCTGTATCTGCTCAGCGCCATAAGTCCGAATCAGGAAATCGACCAGACTGTAGCTCTCGGAGTAGGACAGATACGCTGCCTGAGGATCGACCGGAAACTCGCTGGACAGAGTGTGTACCGAGATAAGACGATCTACAGTGGCAGCCTCTCCCAAGAGTTGCCCAAGGCTGGGATCCAAATTGCCCTCAGCGTACATCGACAGCCCTTCGTCGAGCCACGTTGGTATGTCACCGTAGGGGTTCGCGGTCATCTGGTGCGTCACCAGATGGGCGAGTTCGTGCCGCATGATCCTCTTGCCCCACGCCAGGTCCTCGGGAGCCACCCCGATCGCCACGATGCCGTATTCGGTAAAGGTGATTCCTCCCATCCATTCCTGCGGGTATACCATAGCCTTACCAAGGTCACCCGAGTTGGCATACACGTACACCTTCACATCCTGCTCGAGCAAAGCCCCAGTATCATTGGCCAACCTCACCAGCGCCTCGTGAGCAGACTCCATCAACTCTCGAGCAAAGCTCTGCCCCCCGTAGTACCACAGCAAAGTCACCTTCTCCTCTGTGATACTGTCCCAAGAACGGCGGGCATCGTCGAATCGGACGACTTCCCAGTCCGTCCCCAATTCGCGGCCTGAACTGTCCTCGATCCTCCAACTATACTGAATCTCTGCTCCCGGAGGCAGACCGGACTTTCTCATGTCCCATCTCCAGCTCGCCTCAACCACAGGGGCCGGCTCGAATTCGACCAGAACCAGGCTCGTAACCCTGGCAGTGGACAGCTTGTTGATCCTATAGCGGAGAATGATCCGGTCGATGTCGGATGAGCTCTCGGCACTGATGTTGAAAGTCAGGGCTGACGGAAAGTCGACGTCGACAGTGGAGAAAGCAGAGATTTCCTCCTGTGCCTGTGCCTGTGCCTGTGCCTGTGCCTGTGCCTGGAATGGGAGAATAGCGAATAGAAGGAGGACACCCAGAAGCACAAGAGCAGGCCTCTTCATTAACCCTTCACCGTTGACGCCAGATACGCCTTGAGAAGTCCCTCGAGGTCGCCATCGAGCACAGCAGCTGTGTTGCTCGTTTCATAGCCCGTGCGATGATCCTTGACAAGTTTGTATGGATGAAGCACGTAGCTTCGTATCTGGTTGCCCCACTCGGCCGCGACGTGCTCACCTTTCAGCTTGGCCTGTTCCTTGGCTTTGGCCTCAACCTCCAATTCAAGAAGCCGTGACCGAAGAATCCGCATGGCGGTGTCCTTGTTCCGAAACTGCGAACGCTCGTTCTGGCACGTCGCCACTATTCCGGTGGGGAGATGGGTTATGCGTACGGCTGAGTCGGTCTTGTTCACGTGCTGGCCGCCCGCGCCACTGGCGCGAAATGTGTCCACCCTCAGGTCACTCGGATTTATCGTGACATCCACGTCGCCCTCCACCACAGGCATGACTTCAACGAGGGCGAACGACGTGTGGCGACTATGAGACGCGTCAAACGGGGAGATTCGAACGAGGCGATGCACACCTCTCTCACCTTTCAAGTACCCGCAGGCGTAGTCCCCGTTGATCTCCACGAGAGCGCTCTTGACCCCCGCTTCCTCGCCCGGGGAGAACTCTATGACCTCAGTCCGGTAGCCATGCTGTTCTCCCCATCTCATATACATCCTGAGCAGCATTTGAGCCCAGTCCTGCGACTCTGTCCCACCCGCGCCCGCATGCACCGCCAGCATCGCCCCTCTGCGGTCGTATTCTCCGCCCAACTGCAACCGGAATTCGAGTTCCTCAAGCTCACGAGTAACGACATCCGTCTCACGAGAGATTTCCTCTTCAAGAGATCGGTCCCCTTCCTCGAGAGACAAGTCGATCATAACAATCAGATCGGCGACCCTCTTCTCCAGGTCGCGCCAGATTGCAGCGGTTTCCTTCAATTGAGATATCTTGCGCATTGTCCGCTGGGCCGACTCCCGGTCCCCCCAGAAATCAGGCTCAGCGCTCTGTCGCTCAAGCTGGGCGACCTGCTTTTCCTTGCCGGCTACGTCAAAGATGCACCTGGATTTCGGAAATGCGGTTCCCCAGCCCCTCTAGCACAGCCTTCTGATCTTGCATTGTCCCCCTTCTGAGACCCACGCTCCAGGCACAATTATCGAGCCCGGACTGGCCTTGGCCTCCTTCGATCAGGCGGTCCTCGCACGACCGCTGGCAGCCTGGTGGGCAAGCCTCGCGGGCTCGGGCAGGCGCGCACCCCTGCAGCACCACATAACCCAGTCAATGGCCGTGTTCAGACTCACCTTGTTGCCTATGGACACATATAATGGAGACGTGCCCGCCTTGGTTCGCAAAGCCACTCCTATCACTTCACCATCGTCGATTACCTCGGCGCAGGAACCTGGCTCAGCCCCCACCGGAGCGTGCCTCCCGCAGAGCCGCGACTTGGCGCATCCAATCGTCGGCTTGTCCAGGAACAGGCCCAGATGTGAGGCAAGTCCCATTCTCCTGGGATGAAGGATTCCTTGGCCGTCAACCAGAATCACGTCCGGGTCGCTATCCAGCTCCTGGCAAGCAGCAAGAACGAGCGGAGCCTCCCGAAATGATAGGAGTCCGGGCACGTAGGGAAAGGTGACTGCTCTTTCTACCACCTTCTTCTCTACCAACACGAGTTCGGGATACTGAAGAACGACGACCGCAGCCCAGGCCACCCCGCCGTCATCAGGCGCGGATATGTCCGCCCCCGCCACCAGCCGTACGTCGCCCACCTCGTTCAGCCTGGAAACCATGGGAGCCAGTTCACGCTGCACCTGCCTCGCGCCCTCCGGCGTCATCTGCCAGTCGTGCAAAGCTTGTACTTCCACTGACCGTCCCAATCCCTACACAGCACGAGTCTGTAAGCACGAAGGCAACAGCGAGGAATCGACGTCCATCCCGTTCACGCCCACATTGTAACTTTTGCCCGAACGGAAGGCAACCGCCCTAGTCAAAGAACCGGCGCACGTTCTCAAACTCATCTGGCAGGAGTCCGAGCACGAACGGAAAGTGATCCAGGAAAAATTCGGCAAGGATGGAACCCCGGACGGTCTCTTCAGACCCTGGGAACGAGAATCTGGCGACGATGGCGAGAAGCGCTGAGGCGATGAATGCCCCGATTGCCAGACCGAAGAGCGCACCCCCAAGCTTGTCGACCCAACCCAACAGGACCAGGCTCACGAATCTGCTCGCCAGCCACGCCACCACCATCACTATCGCAACAACCGCCAGGAAGATGACGATGAAGGCAACGATTTTCGCCTGACTCGGGCTTTCCAGCCAGGAGGACCATGTCCCGGCCAGAGAATCGTAGAACCGCCCGGCCAGGAACACACCCAGCATGATCCCCCCAAGCGGAAGGATCGTCTGTATCAGTCCCCTACGCAGACCGATGTATGTCGGAACAGCCAGGGCCACGAATATGATTATGTCAAGCCAGTTCACGCTCGTACTCCGCTCACCTGCTGGACTCG